>CAYOIL010000029.1:0-22599 GCA_964403985.1 uncultured Saprospiraceae bacterium | reverse complement strand
CCATCCAGTCCATTGTGGCTGCACCATCATGTACTTCACCAATCTTGTGGCTCATTCCCGTATAATACAATACACGTTCTGTAGTAGTAGTTTTTCCTGCATCAATGTGAGCAGCAATACCTATATTTCTCGTAAATCTTAAATCTGTAGCCATAGGACTTTAAAATCAATTGTTATTTAAATAAAAAATAGACTATCTGAAGTGAGCGAATGCACGGTTAGCCTCAGCCATTCTGTGCGTATCTTCTTTTCTTTTAACTGAAGCTCCTTCGCCTTTACTTGCAGCAATTAGTTCGTTAGCTAGTTTTTCAGCAATTCCTTTTCCACTTCTTTCTCTTGAAAAACGGATTAACCATTTCATTCCAATTGAAGTTCTTCTTCTTGCTGGAATTTCAGTTGGAATCTGGAAAGTTGCACCACCAATTCTTTTTGACCTAACTTCTACTGAAGGGGTTGCATTATTCAATGCTTTTTGCCAAATTTCATGTGGATTTTCACTTGTTTTTTCAGATATAATGTCCATTGCATTATAGAAATTAGTGAAGGCAACGTTTTTCTTACCTGACAACATTAAGTTGTTTACGAATTGTGTCACCAATGTATCGCTAAAACGCGGGTCTGGTGCAATTATCCGTTTCTTTGGTCTTCTTTTTCTCATATTAATCTAAAGATTTGAAGCTTATTTTTTAGGACGCTTAGTCCCGTATTTTGATCTTGATTGAAGTCTGTCTGTTACACCAGCTGTATCTAAAGCACCTCTTACAATTGTGTATCGTACACCAGGTAAATCTTTTACCCTTCCTCCACGAATCAACACTATAGAGTGCTCTTGTAAGTTATGACCTTCTCCTGGAATATAGGCTATCACCTCTAATCCATTCGTCAATCTCACCTTTGCCACTTTCCTCAATGCTGAGTTTGGCTTCTTTGGCGTCGTAGTATATACACGTGTACATACTCCTCTTTTCTGTGGACAAGATTCTAGCGCACGAGATTTACTCTTTACTATTACCTTTTTACGTCCTTTTCGTACTAATTGATTAATTGTAGGCATAACCTAATTTCAATATTGTTATAAAAAATCGTTCTTATTTGCTGTAAATCAATGAGTTATATCTCATTTTATAGCTACCCCCCTCAAAAGGGAATGCAAATGTAGCACTATTTATTTGTATTCCAAACGCTTACACCAATAATTTTAGCAAAACAATGTTATTTCTTTTTGATTATCCATCGTAATTCTAACTTTTTGAAAGTTTAATCTAAAATTTCTTAATTAAAATTAGTCAACCTTAACATAAAATATTCCCATCTAAAATTATATTATATCATTTTTCATTAATATACAAGCGCTTATATACAAATGTGTTAGTTAGAGAATCTTCTAAATTCTATATCGTTAATTAACAAACAGACTTTACAATTTCATTTACAAAAGTCATTTTCAATGCAAATTCAATAAAAGTTTTCTGTTCTTTACAGTATTAAATAAAATCTATGAATTCATTTGTTCAAATAAGAAAAGCAATAATAAAGGACATCCCTCAAATCTTTGATCTAGTTAAAGAACTCGCTGTTTTTGAAAATGCTGAGAAGGAAGTCACTGTTAATGAAGACTATTACGAAAAAGAATTTTCAAAAAACACTTTTGATGCAATTGTTGCTGAATCTGACAATGAAATTATTGGAATTTGTCTTTTCTATATGACCTTTAGTACTTGGAAAGGTAGAATGCTATATCTAGAAGATTTTGTCGTAAAACAATCATTTAGAGCTCAAGGAATTGGCCAACTACTTTATGATTCCCTTTTGGCGGAAGCCAAAAAATTAGATGCTAAACTTGTAAAATGGCAAGTATTAGATTGGAATGATCCTGCACTAAATTTTTACAAAAAAAACAATGCAGTGATAGAAAAAGAATGGTGGAATTGCAAAATTATATTTTAAGAAATCGCTTCCATTTTTATCGTTTTGCCTTCTTGCTTCACCGTTATCCAAGCTGCATTACAATCATGTATAAACTCAAACTCAGCTTGTGGATCAAAATCGTCATGTTTAGTAAAACTATTTTCAAATGTTAATGAATGATCTTGTCCAAATTTCTTGATTTTGAGGACTGAATCTTTCACTTCATCAAGTAAAATATATGCTTGATCCCCTACTCCACCTAGGTATGACCACTTTTTATTTGGGTTTAAACCCAAAAATTTTTCTTGTAGTTGTTCTTCGCTTTCTGAGTTACCTAAGGGTGCCGGAGCTTTTTTAAACAGGTGTTTCAAAACAACTCTTATCGATTTATCTTTTACTATTTCGTAGCCTGAAGGTTTAAAAACGTATGATTCTTCTTCTGTTCCATGAAAAACATTTCCTAAAGGTGAAGATGTAACTGGGCTCTTTCTTCTTAATTTTCTTTTAGAACTTTCATTAGTCATACCAGATAGAATGCTATCGAAAACAAATCTCGAACAATTGGAACGTCCTTTTCCGAAAGGATCATAAATTATAGACCCTTTGGAATTCATTGTTGTCATGAAATCATAACATTTCTCAAAGTCAATGTTTTGATTCAATGAGGTATACATTACATCACCGCCATGAGTTTTCTCAGGATGATTAAAAATGTGCTCAAAAAGAGCAATTTTATCTACTATTTCTCCACTTTTAAATTCTGCTATATAATCAAATTTCACATCTGGATCAGTGGGCGCCATTCTTGTCCGGCCATAACCAAACCTAGTTATATATCGACCAAAATCACCATAATGTACTTCTCCAGTCTCTTTATTTATTAGCGCCATTGCTGCATGACCAGCTGCAATTTTCCCGTGATTAACCATACCTATCCATTCTAAAGGTTTTCTATACCAAGCTGGAATCATGGATACAAACTCTTCAGGATAGGCTAAAATTACTATTGCTCCTGTATGCGAATTCATTAGCTATTTCGTTGTAGTAAATAAGAACAAAGGTCAATAAGTGCCTTATATTTAGTTTCTTCCAGACCAAGTGCTTTTAAATGCGAAATACCCAAATTATTATACGCATCCATTAATTGAAGCACATATTCCGGAATCACTAAATTATTAAATATCTCTTTTACTTCGGAAACTTTTTCTTTTTCTGTTAAGGCATGATCATTCGAATAGAGTTGTTCAAGTCTAACTTTTTGTTTCTCATCAGCTAGTTCCAAAGCTTTCAAGTAGAGATAAGTTTTCTTATTTTGAATAATATCTCCGCCCACTCTTTTACCAAAGGTAGCAGGATCTCCATACGTATCGAGGTAATCATCTTGAAGTTGAAAAGCAATTCCTATATTTTCACCAAAAAGTTGAAGATGATTTTGAGCTTTTTTATCGGCTCCTGCAACTTCTGCACCCATAGACATAGAACATCCAAGTAAAACTGCGGTTTTTAGTCGGATCATTTCAATATATTCATCAATCTGAACATCATTTCTAGTTTCGAATTCAAGATCCATTTGTTGTCCATAACAAACTCCTAAAGCATGTTTATTGAATGTTGAATAAAGTGAAGGAATTAATTCTACTTTATCTATTTTACTAATCCATTCATAAGATTCAATCATCATTGCATCACCAGAAAGAATAGCGACATTGGTATTGTATTTATAATGGACTGTAGGTTGGGCTCTTCGATGAGTGGCTTCATCAATTATATCATCATGCATTAAAGTGAAGTTATGAAAAACCTCTATTGCCATTGCAATTCTGTATGAATTTTCAGTTAAGTTACCAAAGAGTTCATGAGCCATTAGTGCCATAGCTGGACGTGCTCTCTTTCCTCCCAAGCCAATCAAGTAATTCATAGGATCGTAGAGAGACTGTGGTGATTTATAGAAAAGATTTTTTTCTAAATAAGACGAGAAAAGCGTTTTAATATCGCTAAATGAATGTACCATTAATGGTTTCGTTTCAAGTGAATTTAAAAGAATTCGTAAATTGGGACCATAAAGTGAAATAATTTCACTTCAATTTTTTAATTTTTTTGGCTTACGCCCAAAAGGATCCGCGTCAAAGTAAATATAATAAGATGAGAAAATGTTGTTATTTCCTAGTGATTTTTATGATTTTCAGTTGCAAGAGCAATGACAGTGCAGATACCATCATATACAATGCAAGTATCTATACTGCTGAAAATGAAGACATAAACTACAATTCTATTGCAATTAAAGATGGATTAATTTTAAAATTAAGTGAAACAGATTTAATAGAATCATTAAGTAATGAAAACACCAAATTAATAGATGCAGAAGGAAAATTTTTAATGCCAGGATTTATTGAAGGTCATGGTCACTTTTCGAATCTTGGTAAAAGTTTACAAGAACTTAATTTACTAAAGACTAAAAGTTGGGATGAAATTGTACAGCTTGTTGAAGAAAAAGCAAAAACGACGAAACCAGGAGAATGGATAACTGGTCGTGGCTGGCATCAAGAAAAATGGCATGCATATCCAGGAGAAACTTATTATGGATATCCGGATCATAAAAAATTGAGTGAAGTTAGCCCTAATAATCCGGTAATGTTGATACACGCAAGTGGACATGGTTTGTTTGCCAATGCAAATGCTATGCAGAAGGCAAATATTAATATAGAAACACTAGATCCAGCGGGAGGTGCTATTATAAGAGATAACGGAGGAAATGCAATAGGTGTATTTGAAGAGCGAGCAATGTCAATGATCAGGTCTTTGCATCAAGATTACTTGAATAGTAAAGATCCAGCTGAATTACATGAAAACTGGGAAGAATCTATAGATTTAGCAATGGAAGAATGTTTGAAGAAAGGGATTACAAGTTTTCAAGATGCAGGTTCCTCCTTCGAAGAAATTCAAGATTATACGAATATGGCCAATGATAAGAAGTTAGATATTCGCTTATGGGCTATGATAAGAAAGTCAAGTGAAGAAATGGAAGGAAATCTAGCCCAAATAAAGGTAATTAATGAAGGTGATGGATTTTTTACATGTAGGGCTATAAAAACAGAAATTGATGGAGCATTAGGTAGCTATGGGGCTTGGTTATTAGAAGAATATTCTGACAAACCGGATTTTAAAGGGCAGAATACTACATCTCTGGAAGAAGTAAAAAAGATAGCGGATCTAGCTAAAAAGAATGACATGCAACTTTGTATACATGCAATTGGAGATAGAGGAAACAGAGCAATTTTGGACTTGATTGAAGAGCATTACCCTGATCAACTTTACAGCCGATGGAGAATGGAACATAGTCAACACTTGCATCCTGATGATATCCCACGATTTGGCAAATTGGGTGTCATCGCCAGTATGCAAGCGATCCATTGTACTAGCGATTCTCCTTTTGTTGTTTCTAGACTTGGCGAAAAAAGAGCTAAAGAAGGGGCATATCCCTGGAGGAGCTTAATCGATTCTGGAGCAGTTGTAACAAATGGGACAGATGCACCTGTAGAAGATGTAGATCCACTTCTAAGTCTATATGCTTCAGTTTCCAGAAAAAGACCGGACTTTGCAGAGCCTTTTTTCCCAGAACAATCAATGACAAGAGGAGAAGCATTAAAAAGCTATACTATAATTAATGCTTTTGCAGCTTTTGAGGAAAAAGAAAAAGGAAGTCTGAAAGAAGGAAAATATGCTGACATTGTACTTTTGGACACTAATTTAGAGACATGCTCTGATGAAGCAATTCTGGACACAAAAGTTCTATGGACAATGGTGGGTGGAGAAATAAAATATTCTGCTGTAAAATAAAAATGGTTGATACTACTCAAAGCACCAACCATTAAAAGTGTTTTTTTTACAAATTACGACTTGGTCTTGATAGAGCATCCAACTGCTTTTGTTACTTTAGGGTTAACTTCTTCTCCCATTTGTAAAGAGATGATTGCGTCTTCTAAAAACGTTTCTTCTACTTTTTCTTCTGATCTTGCACTATCATCAATAGCACCAATATATTGTACTACCATATCTTTATCCAATAAAAATACGTGTGGTGTTTTAGTTGCTCCAAACTGTGGATATATTTTTTGACCTTCATCCATTAAGTAAGGAAAAGTAAATCCTTTTTCTTTAGCTCTTACTTTCATGTTTTCGAAACTATCATCTGGTTTAACTGAAGGATCGTTAGGATTAATTGCTATTACAGGATATCCTTGAGAAGCATATTTTTTATCTAATGCCACTAACCTATCTTCATACATAACTGCATAAGGACAATGGTTACATGTGAAAACTACAATAAAGCCATTGGCGTCTTTATAATCAGCTAACGAAACCATTTTGTCATCGATGTTTTTCAAAGAAAAGTCAGTTACTTTATCACCTATTTCATAGCCATCTGCTTTTTCTGAAGTTGCGTTAAAGGAAAATGAAGCCAATCCCAAAACCAAAATTAAGATCGCTGATAAAAATGTTAACTGTTTCATATCATTAGATTTTTTATAGAGCAAAAGCTCGATTATTTATTTATGAATTTAATTATATCTTTTTCTATTTCCTCTTTGGAATGGTATTCTTTTTCATAAAAATCTTTTCCCCCATCCTTTGACATTACTAAAGTAATCGGAATGGCACCTGACCAAGAAGAGTCTATTTTATCTATCCAATTGTTTGCTTTTGGGTCATCAAATAATATCACTTTCTTTTTTAGCCCTTTCTTTTCAATAAATGGGATTAATTTTTTCTCAAGGTTAGTTTCCCAATCAATGCTTACTAATAAAGTAATGACCTTTTTACCTTCATATTCGTTTCCTAGTTCTTCGAAATAAGGTAATTCTTTTACACATGGCCCACACCAAGTAGCCCAAAAATTTATCACATAAACCTTATCGTCTTGTATGTTTAAAATTTCTTTTTCAAAATCTTCAAACTTAGTAAATACAGGGATATCTTGAGCAGTTGAAGAAATTGCAAACGATATTAAGAAAAATAGAAATAATAGGTATTTCATAATTTTGATTTGACCAACACAATAATAACCATTTTTGAAGGCTATGGTTTTTCAAAATTATCATTTAAGGAATTTTTAAGTTTTAATTCAAACAATATTTCAAGAAAGTTATACCTTTGCATTGATGAAAAAAATAAACGTACATACTAATTTCTGGTGGTGGCATAAAAATAACCTTTTGTGACCCAGTAATTATTATTGTATTGTGTAAGATAAATTTAAAGTCTTTCCGGGTCATTCGGAAGGACTTTTTTTGTGTAAAATTTGGGCTTAAAGCCCAAAAATTATAATGAAATGAAGAATAAAATATCGATAAAACTTGTACAGCAAGAATTACTTGCTGACAAAATTACACCAGTTCAAACCTATCTCCAATTAAGAGATAAATACAGGATGTGTGCTCTGTTAGAAAGTACTGATTTTCATGTGCAAAAAGGTAAATTCAGTTTTATTGGTTGTGATCCTATTGCACATATTACTGTGAAAGAAGGTATCAGAAGAGCTGAAATTCAAGGTGAGGAAGTCCCTTTATATTCAGAACGAGTAGATGAATCGATTCAAGAATTCATCGATAAATTTGAAGTAGAAGATAAGGATTCACCTAGTAGTGGCCTTTATGGATATATTAGTTATGATGCAATTCCATACTTTGAAGATATTGAATTTCGTAAGAAAGAAAAACACGACGTAGCAGACATCAGTTTACAATTATATAGATACATTATTGCATTTGATCATTTTCATCAGCGAGTTAAATTTTATGAAAATGTTGTTGAAGGTACTGAGAGTAGAATCAATAAACTAATTGAACAGACTTTTAAGACTGGAAGTATGTATTTCCCATTTGAGAAAAAAGGTGCTGAATCGAGTAATATGGAAGATGAGGATTACCGAAACATAGTAAGTAAATCTATAGAACATTGTTACCGAGGAGATGTTTTTCAGATGGTTCCTTCCCGAAGATTCCAACAAGGTTTCATAGGCGATGATTTCAATGTATACAGAGCATTACGTGCAGTAAATCCTTCTCCTTATCTATTTTATTTCGATTACGAAGATTTCCATTTAATGGGATCAAGTCCTGAAACACAGATAAGGATAGAAGATGGGTATGCGAGTATAGATCCTATTGCTGGAACAGTTAAAAGAACTGGAGATCCTGAGATTGATGAAGTGAGTAAAAAAGCCTTATTAGCTGATGAAAAAGAAAATGCAGAACATGTAATGTTAGTTGATCTGGCACGTAATGACTTAAGTAGAAATGCTAGAGAAGTAGAGGTCAAAAGCTACAAAGAGATTATTTCATTCAGTCATGTTATGCATATCGTTTCTCAAGTACAAGGAAAATTAAAAGAGGATACTAATCCTATTCGAGTGTTTGGTGATACGTTCCCTGCTGGAACACTTTCAGGTGCACCTAAATATCGAGCATTGGAACTAATAGATAAATATGAACCAACTGCTCGTAATTTTTATGGAGGTTCTATCGGTTTTATAGGGTTCAATGGCAATATAAACCATGCGATATTTATACGTTCTTTCTTAAGTAAAGATCACACTTTATTCTATCAGGCAGGTGCAGGAGTTGTTGCCTCATCCAAGCCCGAGAATGAATTACAAGAAGTCAATAACAAGTTAGGAGCTTTAAAAAAAGCTATTGAACTAGCTCAAAAAATTGAACGATAATGAAAATACTATTAATAGATAATTACGATTCGTTCACCTATAATCTAGCTCACATGCTAGAAGAGATAGATGGTGTAGAACTAGAAGTTGTACGAAACAATTATATCCCCTTTGATAATATGGATACCTACGATGGTGTAGTAATTTCACCTGGACCAGGAATTCCTGAGGAAGCAGGTGATCTTAATGCGTTTCTTTCACAGCATGCCACAACGAAGAAAATATTCGGCGTATGTCTGGGACACCAAGCAATAGGGCAATTTTTTGGCGGAAGCCTATCCAACACAACAAGTGTACATCACGGAATTTCTAGCGAAGTCCAGGCTATTTATCAAGAAGGAATTTTGAATGGAATAGGTGATCATTTTGACGCAGCCCGTTATCATAGTTGGATAGTAAACAAAGCAGATCTCCCTAATGAACTAGAAGTGACTGCGGAAACTGAAGACGGTGTTATCATGGCTATGCGTCACAAGACATATCCTATAGAGAGTGTACAATTCCACCCGGAGAGTATTCTTACACCAAAAGGGAAATTAATATTAGAAAACTGGATTAAATCAATATAATGAAAGAGATATTACAAGACTTATTTCTCAATCATAGTTTAAATAGAGAAGAAGCTAAGCAGGTATTTTTACAATTTGCTAAAGGTGCATACAACGAATTCCAGATTGCTTCTTTTCTTACGGTTTATAAAATGAGAAATGTCCAAGTAAATGAGTTGCTTGGATTTAGAGATGCTTTACTTGAGTTAGCTATTCCAGTTGATTTCAGTGCATATAATGCCATTGATCTATGCGGAACTGGTGGCGATGGGAAGAATACATTTAATGTATCGACTTTATCGGCATTCGTAGTTGCAGGAGCAGGAGTTAAAGTCGCAAAGCATGGGAATTATGGCGTTTCGTCTATATGTGGTTCATCGAATGTGCTTGAGCACTTAGGCTATAAATTCACTAATAATGTTGATGCCTTAACTAGGCAAATCGAAAACAATAACATTTGCGTATTACATGCTCCATTATTTCACCCGGCTTTAAAAGCTGTAGGACCTATTCGTAAAGGATTCGGTATGAGTAGCATCTTTAATTTACTCGGACCTATGGTAAATCCTTCTCAGCCTAAAAATCAATTGATAGGTGTTTTCAATCAAGAAGTATTGCGTTTATACAAGTATGTTTATCAGAACTTAGATACTCGTCACACCTTGATTCATAGCATTGATGGATACGATGAGATTTCGTTGACTGGAGATGTGAGAGTAGTTCGCAGAGCGAGTGATCAATTGAAGAATCCTGTAGAACTTGGTTTTCATAAAGTTACGGAGGAAGCGATTTATGGAGGAGAGACCGTAGCTGAAGCAGCAAAAATATTTGTTTCGGTTCTGAAAAATGAAGGAACAGATGCGCAGAGTTCGGTAGTTCTTGCTAATTCTGCAATGGCGATACAAGCAAGTGGTTTTTCAGAAAGTTATGAAGAGTGTGTGGCTTCCGCCAAAAGGTCACTCGAAAGTGGAGAAGCTTTAAATTGTTTCAAAAAGTCAGTGGAATAATGGGATTTATATTAGATGAAATAGTAGCCTTTAAAAAAGGAGAGATCGCTGCTTTAAAAGAGAAACACTCTATTGAAGATTTCACTTCAGCACCATTATTTTCGAAGAAGAATATTTCATTGGAGCAATCTTTACGAAGTGGGCTTAACAGTGGGATTATAGCTGAATTCAAAAGAAAGAGCCCTTCGAAAGGATGGATTCACAAAGAGGCTGATGTAAGTGAAATCGTAACAAATTACGAGCGAGCAGGGGTGGCAGGCATATCTTGTCTTACAGATAGTAATTTTTTCGGTGGAGGGAAAAAAGATTTTGCAAATGCAAGGGCATCGTTTTCTGGACCGATATTACGAAAAGACTTCATCATTGATCCTTTTCAGATCTATGAAACCAAATCCATGGGAGCGAATGTGATGCTACTTATTGCTGCTATTCTTACACAAGAGCAAATTATAGAATTCACCGATATTGCACATGAAATAGGACTAGAAGTTTTGCTTGAACTTCATTCTAAAGAAGAACTTTCCAAGGTGTATGATAAAGTGGATATGGTAGGGATTAATAATAGAGACTTGAGAGATTTTTCAGTATCGTTATTGAATTCTATCGATATGAAAAGGTATTTACCTGAGGATAAAATTTTGATTTCGGAAAGTGGACTTGAACATCCAGGTATTGTTTGTGATCTATTTTTATATGGATTCAGAGGGTTTCTTATGGGAGAATACTTTATGAAAGCGACAAAACCGGGTGAAAAAGCTGCAGAATTTATTACGGAGTTACAATCTCGTAAAAAACGAAGCGCATGATTGTAAAGGTTTGTGGAATGAGAGATTTGGAAAACATAAGTGCTTTACAAGCGCTTGATGTACAGTATATGGGTATGATTTTCTACGAAAAGAGTTCTCGTTTTGTGTCAGAAGAAATTTCACCTAACACGAATGCGCAAAAAGTAGGGGTTTTCGTAAACACAGACTTTGGATTCATCCAAAAAAAAATAAAAACATATGGCCTTAAAGCTGTACAATTACATGGAGATGAGTCTCCTGAATTTTGTACAAAACTGAAAGAGATAAGTAGTGAGATAAAAATATTTAAGGCGTTTAGAGTAGATAAAAATTTGACAACACAGCGCATCAAAAGTTATGAAGGAATTGTAGATCTTTTTATTCTAGATAGTGGTGGAAAACTCTATGGAGGAAATGGAGTAAAATGGGATTATTCCTTGCTGAATAATTTAGAGTTGAATACTCCATTTCTATTAAGTGGAGGAATTGATGATGATATTCCTAAGGCAGAATTAGTTTCTATTCATGAGCAATGTGTAGGAGTAGACCTGAATAGAAAATTTGAAATAGCGCCTGGCTTAAAGGACATTCAAAAGTTAAAAGAATTTTTAAAACGAGTATAATGAGTAATTATAAAGTTGACGAAGATGGATATTATGGAAAGTTCGGAGGAGCTTATATCCCTGAAATGTTACATCCTCACATAGAGGAATTGAAGCAAAATTTCCGTTCGATAATAGGAGATGAAGCGTTCCAAAAAGAATTCAAAGCATTATTAAAAGATTATGTAGGAAGGCCAAGTCCATTGTATTATGCTCAGCGGATGAGTGAGTTATATGGGACAAATATATACTTTAAGAGAGAAGATTTAAATCATACTGGTGCTCATAAAGTTAATAATACGATAGGGCAAATATTACTTGCCAAGCGACTTGGCAAACAACGTATTATAGCTGAAACTGGCGCTGGACAGCATGGAGTTGCAACTGCGACAGTATGTGCATTGATGGGTCTTGAATGTATTGTTTACATGGGAGCAAAAGATGTTGAACGTCAAGCACCGAATGTAAATCGAATGAGAATGCTAGGTGCTAAAGTGGAACCTGTACATTCTGGAAGTAAGACCTTGAAAGATGCAACCAATGAAGCCATTCGCGACTGGATAAATCATCCAGATACTTATTATTTGATCGGCTCTGTAGTGGGCCCTCATCCCTACCCTGAAATGGTTGCGTTATTTCAAAGTGTAATCAGTGAGGAAATAAAATGGCAGCTGAAAGAAAAGACTGGAAGTGAGTTTCCTGATGCTGTGATTGCTTGTGTAGGCGGAGGTTCGAATGCAGCTGGTGCATTTTATCATTTTGTAGATCAGCCATCAACTAGATTAATTGCCGTAGAAGCAGCAGGTGAGGGTGTACATACCGGAAAAAGTGCTGCTACAACAGCACTAGGAACAATTGGTGTGCTACATGGAAGTAAAAGTTTGATGATGCAAACTGCGGATGGGCAAGTTGTCGAACCACATAGTATTTCAGCTGGACTTGATTATCCAGGAATAGGACCATTTCACGCGCATTTATTCGATACTCAACGAGCTGAGTTCTATTCTGCAACAGATAAAGAAGCCGTAGCTTCTGCATATGAATTGACCAAACTAGAAGGAATTATTCCAGCCTTAGAAACTGCTCATGCAACGGCTGTCCTTTCCAAAATAAAATTTAAACCAACGGATAATGTGGTGATAAACTTAAGTGGAAGAGGTGACAAAGATTTAGCAACTTTTATATCGTATATTAATGAATAGACTAAAAGCATACTTCGAAAATAAAAATAGTAAGGATACACTTAATATATATTTCACTGCTGGATTTCCATCCAAAGATGATACGCTTTCCATTATTAAAACATTGGACGCATCCGGAGCAGATATTATCGAGCTTGGTATTCCGTTTAGTGACCCTCTAGCAGATGGACCAACTATCCAACAGAGCTCAGAAAAAGCCTTAGCTAATGGAATGACAATTAAGTTATTATTTGAACAATTAACCACTCTTAGAAAAGAAACTCAAATTCCTATTGTAATGATGGGTTATTTAAATCCTGTGATTCAATATGGGGTTGAAAAATTTATTCAAGATGCGGCAAAAGTGGGAATCGATGGATTCATATTTCCCGATCTTCCCTTAGTCGAATTCAAAAGAGAATGGATAGCTGAACTCGAGAAAAATGATCTAACTTTTAGTTTCTTAATTACTCCTGAAACTCCAAAAGATAGGATAATAGAACTTGATAAAAACAGTTCAGGATTTCTATATGCTGTAATTTCATCAAGTACAACTGGTAGTGCGAAAACAGCTGATAGTGAAGAGAAAACTAAGACTTATTTAGATGGACTTAAGGAACTAGATTTAACCAATCCAGTATTAGCGGGGTTTGGTATCAAGGACAATGCGATGTATCAAAAGATCAATTCGCTTTGTGATGGTGCAATTATTGGTAGTGCGTTTATAAAGCATTTAAACAAAAATGGAGCTGCAAGCAGCTCCATTAATGAATTTGTATCTTCTATTAAAGGTTAATGTAACCTATAATTTAATTAGTTGCTGAGTTGAAACAACAGTATTTTCATTATTTCTAATGCTGACAACGTATGTTCCTTTAGCAAAATCAGTAAGGTTAACTATTTGTGAATCCGAATTAATAGCAGTGGTTAAAACAATTTGACCTGTTGCAGAGAATATATTCACAGTTCCATTTACTACTCTATCCAAAGAGATTGTTGTGAAATCTAATACTGGATTAGGAGAGATAGTAAATAAATCATTTTCAAAATCAACAGTTGATTCAACAACATTTTCTCCAAAAGCAACTGATGTTTGAGATGCTTGGTCACCACTTGATTGTCCATTTCCATTAGCGGCATGACCAGCTGCATAAAATGTTACAGAACCAGAACCTTCAGCAGGAGCAGTCCATTCAGCAGTAAAAACATTACTTGAAGAAAGTCCTGCTTGTTCCAAATAAGATCTACCTGCAACTTCAGCTAGCTGTGCATTAGCGGATGGGTTAAGCAATGATCCAGCATTATTATCATCAATATCAGTAAGTCCTACCATTTGCAAACCGTATCCTCCTGGTGCTGTAGTAGTTGATATTGTAGCAGTAACAGTATATGTTTTACCTGCTAAATATTCAGTTACTTCTGTACCTTCTGGATCAGAAAGTGTAATTTGGATATCAGTTCCAAAGTCACCTCCATTATGACAAGTTGAACATACTTTAGCGTCATCACCAGGTGCTCCAGTGTTACCTTCGCCGAATTGGGTTGCTCGACCTCCAGAGTGGCTCATCATTAAAGTCATAAGGACAAATAAGAAAATGGAAATTGAAGTAAATTTTAATTTCATATTATTAGTTTAATTTAATTGATACAGAAAATTAACTTTCTAGCTTGAAAGTCATTATCATAGTTAAGACACAATGGTAACCATTCTAGTTGTATCTTAATCAAATTAAATGAAGGAAAACCTATATTTTTTTTAACAAAACGTCTTAAATGAGTCCAGAATGAAATGTGAAGATTATAATTTTTAATATAATTTATTTAAGGATTAAACTTTTAATAAAAAAGTTAGTCATAAATGTAGATGGGCGTAAAAATGAAGGAAATCGATTTAGTAAAACAATTACAGAACCCTCAAACCAAGAATCATGCGTTTGGGAAGTTAGTTAATTCGTATAAAGAGAAGATTTATTGGCATGCACGTAGAATGGTAAATGAACATGAAGATGCAAATGATATTGTTCAAAATGTTTTTGTAAAAATTCACAAAGGAATAGATGGTTTTAGTAGTAATTCAAAATTATACACTTGGATATACCGAATAACTACAAATGAAACCATCAGCTTTATAGAAAAAAATAAAAGGCATAAACATATATCAATTGAAAATCAGAAAGAAAATGTTGAATCGGATAATCCAAGCTCTGGAGTAATAATCAAAAAACTACTATCTGCATTACAAACATTACCACCTAAACAAAGAGCAGTATTTAATATGAGATATTTCGAAGAGATGAACTACAAGTCTATGAGTGAAATATTACAAACGAGTGAAGGAGCATTAAAAGCTAGTTATCACCATGCTGCACAAAAAATTAAACAATATATTTTAGATGAAAATAAATTGAACTAACATGGATGAATTAGATAGAATAAAAAAGCACTTTAAAGAGTCCAATACCAGAAATGAACAATTTGGTCAGTCGGTACCTGAGAATTATTTCGAAGAACTAGAAGACAAAATTCTTTTGGGTTTAACCCAAAAAGAAAACGAAGTTAAATCGACTATAAAGAAGAAAACCTTATATACTCGAATTGTAAAGTTTAGTGCAGTAGCCGCAGCAGTTACGATACTTTTTTTAGGAGTAAATTATTTTAATGAAGCACCTGAAGATACCTTTGCAGAATTGATTGAAGGTGATATAGAAACTGAATACTTTTTAGAAAATGAAGATTTATTTACAGAAGATTTTCTTGAATTAGAGGGAATTGATGAAGTATTAGATGAATTAGAACAACAATTAAATAATTAAGAAATATGAAATTTAAATTATTTGCATTTATGCTGCTTTTTAGTGGCGCATTGATTGCACAAGATTCAAAAGTTGAAAACAAAGGAGATCGAAGACAAGAAAGACTAGAGCGAATGGAATCTCTTAAGATTGCTTATATAACCAAAGAACTAAACTTAACGTCTGAAGAAAGCCAAGTATTTTGGCCTGTTTACAATAAACACAACGAGCGGTTAAAAGAAATCAGAAGCTCAATAAAACCAAAAAGAAAAGGTGAAGACATGACTGAGGCTGAGGCTGATAGGATTATACAACAATATGTACAAAGTGAATATGACAAAGCTAAAGTACATGAGGAAATGATAAACGAGCTAAAACCTATTATTGGAAGTAAAAGAGTTATTAAGCTTTTTAAGGTGGAATCTAAGTTTAAAAAGGAAATACTAAAAAGGACTGAAAAGAGAAAAAATCAAAAAGGCAGTCGTAAAGGAAATGGGAACAGATAAGTTAAATATTTCTTAGAATGAATTTGATATGACTAATATCCTTTGAAAGAATTATACAATAGTGTATTTTTGGAATATAGTTACACGATATTGATTAAAAGTGCCTGTTAGGAAACTAACAGGTTTTTTTATGCCTTTTTATAATCGACCTATTGCCATTGTTGCCATATAAATGTTGCAAGATTTTGGCAATAAATTAGCACAAGCTTCTAGTGTTGCCCCTGTTGTTAAAACATCATCAATTAATAAAATTCCTTTATTTTCAAAATTGAAATTTTCATTTATTTTAAATGCTGTACTTACATTGTTAACTCTTTCTGAACGCGATTTTTTAGTTTGACTTTCATTAGATTCCACCTTTATCAATCCATCACTTAAACATTGTACTTTCAATATTTCGGCAATTCCGTAAGCAAATATTTCTGCTTGATTATAGCCTCTTTTTCTTTGTTTTCTCCAGTGCATCGGTACAGGAATTATATAATCTACGTGATCAGCCCATTTATTTTCAATCATTAAGTGAGCAAATTCATTTCCATAAATTTTTCCTATTTCTTTAGCGCCTGAATAATTAAACCGATGAATTAATTTCTGAATCGTTGTTTTCTTTCTGTAATAAAACAAAGAAGCTCCTTTAACAAGTTTCAAACGACCAAAAAACATTCGCTCAAATTCATTATCTTGAGAAGTGAGATGATTAGTATAATACAAATCTTGTTGACAATCCAAACAAAGAACATTATTTTTCAGGGGAGTTTCATTTTCGCAAGCGATACATACTTTGGGAAAGAATAAATGAAGTAGTCCTCTAAATGCATTTATCGATAGTAAAGAGTTCTTCATTTTATCCGGATCTACAATAAAATTAATATATTAATGACAAACACATATACACATTGAATTTTAATTATTTAATTTGTGCAATACAATAACTTATTATGAGTACTTTACAAGGAATTGACATAAAAGAACTTGATCATTTTATCGAAGAAGCATTAAAAGAAGATATTGGTGATGGAGATCATACATCATTAGCTTGCATTCCTTCGGACAAGAGGGATAAGGCAAGATTATTAGTAAAAGATGATGGTGTAATATGTGGTGTTTCTATTGCCGAATACATTTTCAAGAAGGTGGATAAGACTGCAACATTCGAAGAATTGATATCTGATGGAAGTGAAGTTAAATATGGAGATATTGCTTTCATTGTTGAAATGAATAGTCAATCTTTACTTGTAGCAGAACGCTTGGTTTTGAACACAATGCAGAGATTAAGTGGAATTTCTAGCTTAGCTAATCGATTCTCTTTCGAAGTAGAGGATCTTGATGTTAATATTCTAGATACTAGAAAAACTACTCCTCGTATGAGATTTCTGGAGAAATTTGCAGTGAGAAATGGAGGATGCATGAATTACAGAGATGGTCTTTACGATTGGATTATGATTAAAGATAATCATATAGATGCTTGCGGATCAGTGGGTCAAGCGATAAAAAATGTCTTAGAATATTTAGATCAAAATGATAAAAAATTAGGGATTACAGTAGAGGTAAGAAATCTAGTTGAATTACACCAAGTACTTGAAGTAGGTGGAGTAACAAGAATTATGTTAGATAATTTTGAAATTCCTATTATGCTTGAGGCTGTCCAAACAATAAATGGGGAGTATGAGATAGAAGCAAGTGGAAACGTTACATTAAAAACAGTAAGAAATATTGCAAAAACTGGTGTAGACTATATTTCATCAGGAGCATTGACTCATAGTGCTGGTCAACTAGACTTAAGTTTAAAAGTGAAAAAAGACTAATGTATAAACTTTTAAAACCAATACTTTTTGGCTTACAGCCAGAAAAAGCTCATCATCTTACTGTAACGATGTGGAATTTTTGCTTAAAAGTCCCTATCCTTAATTCGCTCTTGATTAATTATTTTAGGGTTCAAGACCCAAAATTAAAGCGTCAACTCTTCGGGCTTGATTTTGAGAATCCGGTTGGCTTGGCAGCAGGCTTCGATAAAGATGGTAAATACTATGATTCTATGTCCAAACTTGGTTTTGGATTTGTTGAAATAGGAACAGTTACACCAATAGGACAAGAGGGAAATCCCCAACCGAGATTATTCCGTATTCCGCCAGATGGAGCATTAATAAACAGAATGGGCTTTAATAATGAAGGAGTAGATGCCTTGGTTTCACGTCTTCAAAAAAAAGGGAAAATAGATTGTATTGTAGGAGGTAATATTGGTAAAAATAAAGTGACACCCAATTCTGAAGCAACTCAAGATTATTCCATTTGTTTCGAAAAGTTATACGACTATGTTGATTATTTTGTAGTTAATGTCTCTTCACCTAATACGCCTAACTTAAGAGAACTTCAAGACAAAAAACCTCTAACAGATTTATTAAAAACATTACAGAAACAAAATCAAACAAAACCAAAACAAAAACCAATCCTTTTAAAAATTGCTCCTGATTTATCCGAAGAACAGTTACTTGATATAATAGATATTGTCAAAGAATCAAAAACTTCAGGCATAATTGCTACAAACACAACAATAGATAGATCATCATTAACAATCGAAGAGGAAGCAGTAAAAAAAATAGGTAATGGTGGATTAAGCGGAGCTCCATTGAAAGATAGGAGTACAGAAGTAATTCGATTTTTACACGAAAAGAGTAATGGAGAGATACCCATTATAGGTGTAGGAGGAATTAATTCACCACAAGCAGCAATTGAAAAAATCGAAGCAGGAGCAAGTTTAGTTCAAGTATATAGTGGAATGGTATATTATGGTCCAAAATTAATAAAGGATATTAACAAAGCAATACTTGCTTCGTCATAGTTTTAAAAACTATTCGAACAATGAATTAATAGTTACAATTTTTTGTTAGAGAAATTGGATTTTGAAAAGAATGATTTTAAAACAATCATAAATATTACGCTTCACCATCAAGTTAATATGTCTATACTTTTAAGAATTTTTAGTTTTTTGATTTTAGGTACTTTATTTTGTTGTGGTACAACTAAAATTAATCTTTCAAGTTATGAAGGGAAATCAATTACTTTTGGGAATGGTGGAGGAGTTAGTGGTATTGAATATAGTAAAGTATTGTTAGATAATGGGAAATTGTTTTCAGAAGAAAATATGGGAACTTCGCATACTTATTTAAAAAGAATACGTCAAGAAGACGCAGATCAGTTATTTTTAAGTGCTGATATTCTTCAACTTGAAAATATTGAATTAAATTCACCTGGAAACACTTATAAATTTATAGAATTTAAATCTGCAAATAGCGAAAATAGGATTGTTTGGTCAGCAAACAATGCTTCGAATGAACTGCAAATATTATATAGAATTTTAACAAACAAAGCTCAATAAAGCGTATGAGTATCAAAAAATTTACATCCGTAATTTCTTTTATTTTTATTTTGGGCGTAAGCCCCATTTTTTCTCAATTTAAACAGATAGAGGGAAGTGAAAATACAGGTGAAAAAATTGAAATTGAACCAATACATTTGCCTCATTTAAAAGAAGCCCTTGATAAACCTTCTTTTGATTTTGGTAAACTTACACAATTATCCACTTCGCAAATAAAACATAGTATTTTCCCTGTGGCTTATGATGGAGAAATGGCTATTGCATTCAAAGGCTATCTTGACAGCCAAAAAGGATTAAGCATTGAAGAACAAATTGATATTTACTTAAATCGAGTTTCGATAATAAATGATTTGAGGGGTGAGATGAGTTATTCTGTGACAAAAACTGATATTGATGAAAAAGGCAGAATTCACATTTTAGTACAACAAACTGTTGGTGGTATAGAAATAGAGGGTGCAGAATTAAAATTACATACTAAGGAAGGTTTAATAAATTATGCTAATGGGCGATTGAAGGATGTGCCCACAATTAATACATCAGGAATAATTTCAAGTGAAAAAGCACTAGAGATTGTGCTTGATTCATATAGAGAAAAGGGAATTTATCAAGAAATAAAAGAAGATCAAAGATTTCTTGTTCCAGCTGTTACAGAAAAGAGTGATCTAGTTGTTAGAGAGATGGATAATGAATCGAAATTGGTTTATCGGGTAAAAGCTTATGCTAACATTCAACAAGAATTCACATATTATATTGATGCTAAATCTGGAGAAATTCTAGAGTCATTTAAGAATTTTTGTTCTTTACATCATCACATGGGCGATGGATGGCATACTAATGATCATAAGACTCCTGTTGAAAAAACTGATTATAACTCGCTAACAGTGAATGGACCTGCAACGGCAACTGCCTTGGATTTGTCTAACACGAATAGAACAATTAACACATATGAAGTAGACGGCATTTACTACATGATTGACGCTAGTAGAGACATGTTCAACAATAGTGCATCACTTATGCCAAATGAGCCTGTAGGAGTTATATGGACTGTTGACGGTCAAAATACAAATCCACAAAACAATGATTTTGATTATGATCATGTAAAGTCAAATAATAATAGCTGGGCAAGTAAAATATCAGTATCAGCCCACTATAATGGTGGTGAAGCCTTTACATATTTTGAAGATACTCATAACAGAAATTCAATTAATAATGAAGGAGGAAACATCATTTCTCTAATTAATATTTCAGATCCTGAAACAGGAGGTGGATTTGACAATGCATTTTGGAATGGAGCAGCTTTATTTTATGGGAATGGAAATCAAGCTTTTACTCCACTAGCAGAAGGATTAGATGTTGCAGGTCATGAGATGTCGCATGGTGTAGTTCAAGCAACTGCGAACCTGACATATCAAGGAGAAAGTGGAGCATTGAATGAAGCATTTGCTGATATATTCGGTGCAATGATAGATAGAGATGATTGGTTGATTGGTGAAGAAATAGTGAAGACCGCAGTGTTTCCATCGGGTGCGATGAGAGACATGAGCGACCCTCATAATGGAGGAAGTTCACTAAATGATACTGGTTACCAGCCTAAAAATGTAAGTGAGCAATACACTGGTTCGCAAGATAATGGTGGGGTTCACATTAATAGTGGTATTGTAAATCATGCTTATTATTTATTTGCTGAAACAAGTGGTGTAGGAAAAAACAAAGCAGAACAAATATTTTACAGGGCTTTAAATGTATATCTCACCAAGAGTTCGAATTTTAAAGATATGCGTGCAGCGGCAGAACAAGCGACACAAGATTTTATTGATGATGGAATTTATAATACGAATGTACTTACTGCTGTTTCAGCAGCTTTTGGTGCAGTAGGAATTGGTGAAGGTGGCGGAACTACAGATTATGAAACAGATGTAGATATGAATCCAGGGGAAGATTTCTTATTAAGTAGTTCGCAAACACTTTCTGAATTGCTTTTAAGAAATAACGCTTTAGAATTGATAGGCGATCCATTAGTAAATGTTTCTCATATAAGTAAGCCAAGCGTTACAGATAATGGAGAGAATATTTTCTTTGTTGGAGAAGATAAAAACATTTATGCTATAAATATTAATTGGGATACAGGAGAAGTTACTGGTGATGCAATTACAACGCAAGCAATCTGGAGAAATGTTGCTGTCTCAAAAGATGGATCAAAGTTAGCTGCATTGACGGATATGATAACGAATGAGATTGTAATTTTTAATTTGGAAAATGGAACGGATAAAACTTTCACACTTTATAATCCGACTTTTGCTGATGATGGAACTACAACGGGTGATGTTGATTTTGCTGATGTTATGGAATTTGATTTTACTGGAGAATGGTTAATATATGATGCTCAAAGTACAATAGACGGTGGAAGTAATGGTACAATTTCTTATTGGGATATTAGTTTTATAAATGTTTTTAATAATTCATCTGGAAATTTCACAGATGGGCAAATACAAAAACTATTTAGTCAATTACCTGAAAACACAAGCGTAGGAAATCCAACATTCAGTAAAAATTCACCATATATAATTGCATTTGATTTAATTGAGAACTCGGATTATAGTGTAATGGGTGCGAATATTGAAGCGAATGAAGTTAATCCTATATATTCAAACAGTATATTAGGGTATCCAAATTTCAATAATGCTGACAATCAATTGGTTTATGAGAGTGGTGGTTTTTTTGGCAATAGTATTAGTTTATCAGCACTAGATGATAGTAAAATTAATGCTACGATAGGAAGTCATGTTGAGTTAATAGATGATGAAAGATTTCCAGTGGTATTTAGTAATGGAGAAAGAGAAATCGTAGATGTAGAAGAGGCGACTAATTCTATTGCAATTAAAATATCTCCGAATCCTATTCAAGACATTGTGAGTATTGATTGGGGTTCTGAGAATATAACTGAGTTAACTGTTTATTCAATTGATGGAAAATTAATTTTGAGTAAAAGAGTTAATGGTAATGGTACTACAATAAATATGGATGCTTTTGAAAAAGGCACTTATTTAATAGAATTATCAGGAGAAGAAATAAAGACTGTAAAACAAGTTATAAAGCAATAATAAATAGCACTGACCTATTTAGGGATGTTCATTAGTTAGGACATAGCAATACCATTGTAATCGTTTACCTGA
>CAYOIL010000028.1:16324-22927 GCA_964403985.1 uncultured Saprospiraceae bacterium | reverse complement strand
GGATTCAAAATCCGTTTCCCGCAAGGGAGTGAGGGTTCGAGTCCCTCCTTCGGTACTTCTACATTCACGAGAATGTAGTTTTGTCTGAGCAGTCTATTTGGAGGCAAGCCTGTAGATTGACCGACTATGAATCTCTTGGGCTGACAGTGGACTGGCACTGGGCAGTACCTGATTTCGTACGTAGTCCGTAGTCAATTACCTTCAACGATGCCGAGACCTTCGAAGGAAGCTCCCAAAATGCTGCCCTTGGCAGCCCGCGTTCTTCACAACGTCATGGAGCTGCTTGCCTCTGACCAAGGGCCGATGCGGCGCAAGGCCGTCCTTGCGGCTCTTTCCAACAGAATGGAGTTCACCGATTGGGAGCTTGAGGAGGTAGGCAAGTCCTCCAGCCCCCGTTGGAAGAATGCACTGTGGTACACGACCGATGCCGTCAAGGCCGGCTTCATGGTCAAGAAGGGTGGGCTTTGGTCGATCACCGAGGAGGGCCGAGAAGCCCTGAGCTCTACGCCGACCCACCTCCTCGAAGCGGCTATGGAGGGCTACAAGGAGTGGAGGCTAGCCAGAAAGGGCAGCAAGGGCGGAAAGAAGACTCGTCGGAGAGCCACCTGGAGACGCGCGGTGATCATGAAGGACGGCCTTCGCCTTCTTGCACAGTCACCCGCTGGAACAATGAACTCTGGCGTCCTCCAGGAGAGGGTGCCTACACAGCTTCCAGACGACCTGATTGAAGAGCTCGATGAATGGCGCAGTGATTGGCGCGACTCCACGATCTTCCAGATTCTTCGACGCCCAACGAAAGCCGACTGGATCAGGAAGTCACGCACCGGCGAGTGGACGATCTCAGAAGCCGGGAGGCAAGCGCTCGAGGACTTCTCGGATCCCATGGACCTATGGGATGCGGCTCGCCTTGCGTTCAGTGCGTCTGGGGAAGATGACCCAAAGCTGCCGTACCTCGGTACCGTCAACGACTTTGGCGACCGGCCTTCGACCCTCTACTTGAACAGCCAACTTTCGATCGACCAGGTGGTCAAGGAGTTGGAGTCGGGCTCGATCGCATTGCCTGATATCCAAAGACCTTTCGTCTGGAAGAACACCAAAGTGCGAGACCTTCTCGACTCGATGTACCGGGGGTTTCCCTTCGGCTACATCCTGACCTGGAAGAGCCCCGCTTCGGCGCAGACGAAGGCGATTGGAACTGACGCAAAGCAGGCCGCTTCGCCCCATGCACTCGTGATCGATGGCCAGCAGCGATTGACGAGTCTCTACGCCGTCATGACGGGCAAGCCAGTGCTCGACAGCAACTTCAAAGAGCGCAAGATTCGAATTGCGTTCCATCCAGTCAGCGGGGCATTCGAAGTGGCAGACGCCAGCCGAAAGAACAACCCCGAGTGGATTGCGAGCCTCTCTGACGTCTTCACAGACCCACAGGGCACCTTCGCGATCACCAAGCGCTATCTAGAGAAGCTCGAGCAGGCGCGCGAGATCGACGACACGCATCGGCAGGCCGCTCAGCAGAATATCCAGCGGCTATTCAACCTCCGCAACTCAATGCTCGTGGTGCTCGAGATCAGCGCTGAGGCAGATGAGGAGCAGGTCGCCGATATCTTCGTGCGCATCAACAGCAAGGGGCAGAACCTCAAACAAGCGGACTTCATCCTCACACTGCTCGCCGTCTTCTGGGAAGAGGGAAGGACCCATCTTGAGGACTTCGCGAGGGATTGCCGAATACCGCCAAGGGGCTCCGAGCCTTCACCGTTCAATCGCCAGCTTCAGCCGGGCGCCGACGAGATGGTGCGAGTTTCGATTGCGGTAGGGCACAGACGCGCAAGGCTGTCGGCTGCCTACCAGGTTCTTCGTGGCAAGGACCCCAAGGTCAATGCCGTCACAGACGAAGCGCGTGATGCGAACCTCCAGATCATGCGCGACGCTCAGGCCACGGCACTTGATGTAGCCAACTGGCATGAGTTCCTCAAGACTCTCTCTGCCGCCGGGTACAAGGGCGAGAAGCAGATATTGTCGATGACCACCTCGCTGTATGCGTACTCCCTGTTCCTCTTGGGCAGGACGCAGTTCGCGGTTCCACTCGACCGACTCAGAAGTCTCATTGCTCGCTGGTTCATGATGAGCACCGTGACAGGTCGATACGTCGGCGGTTCGAGCGAAACCGCAATGGAGGAAGACCTGGCGCGTCTCAGGACACTCCCAAGCGGTGAGGCCGGTCCGTTCTGTGAGACCCTCGAGCGCGCTATGTCAAGCGAGCTCACGAACGACTTCTGGTCTGTCACGCTCCCCTCTCGACTCGAATCTTCGAGCATCCGAAGCATCGAGCCCTACTTCGCGGCGCAGTCAGTGCTGGGCGCCAAGGCTCTGTTCAGTGATCTCACGGTGGGGGAGCTCCGCGACCCGATGCATGTATCCACGAAGAGCCCCGTTGAGGTCCATCACCTCTTCCCCAAGAACTGGCTCGTGAAGAACGGGTTCTCCGATCGCCGCAACTACAACCAGGTTGCCAACTACGCTCTGCTTGAGTGGTCCGACAACATCTCGATCTCCGACAAGGCTCCCTCGATATACGCGCCATCTAAGTTCGATGCGATGGATCCGGCGGAGCGGAAATCAGCTCTGGAGGACAACGCACTTCCAGAGGGTTGGTGGGAGCTAGGCTACAGCGAATTCCTCGAGCTCCGACGGAAGGGTATGGCGTCGGTCATTCGTCGGGCCTTTGAAAGGCTTCAGCAATGAGTCACCACATCATCGGCGCCGGTCTCCTTGTTGCGGGCTGCTCCAGGTGTTGCGGCGTTCCCTTTCCCATGACGCGTACGAGTACTGCAATTGCGAGAGCATGAGGAACTAGTTGCCGGGTACCTCCTGCAAGCCCCTCGGGCTCTGTCTCTCAAGAAGCTGCGAGACCGCACAGGCCTCCGGCGCAGCGAGCTGGTCCGGGTTCTGGATGGCTTGTGCAAGGCAGGCAAGGCTAAGAAGGTGGGGGCACGCTGGCTTGGGCTTGGGGCACCAGTCGTCGGATCCAAACTTGCCCGTTCTCCGACAATCCGCTCAGAGACTGCGGCGACTCCGGAGCTATTGACCCGTTTGCCTGAGCAGGAATCGGGGTCTGCGCGTCCGCTGGACTGGGACACGTTCCGCGCCCTGTGCCGCTACTACATCGAGTGCATCGAGCTGGAGTCTGGCGGAAGGGCGGCCCTGAGCTTGGACCAGTATGCCGCTGAAGCCGTGGCCCTTTCCCATCCCGTCGATTGGCGCAGCCTCGCGGCAGGGAGGCCCGTCGCGCTAGCCCTTAGCGCAGAGATCGGGAAGCTCTACGGGGGAGGCGGCAAAGGGGGATCGCAGAGTCGCTTTCGATTGGCTGGACCTCTCGAGTTGGTCAGAGATCGAAATGGAGAGATGCAAGTCTTGCCGGTGTTTATGGTCTCAGTGCTTGCGGCCCGCGAGCAAGGACAGCTTGTTCTGAAGGCAGAGGTTCCGGCTCGCGTGAATGAAGCATGGTTGGACGCACAGTTTCCGAAAGGTCGCCAAGATCTTCGTGAAAGCTTGCTCGTGAACCTTGGCGTCTACGATGAGCGCTTCGTCACAGACGGGGTCGACGTCGTTCGCGGGGCTCCCAAGACGGTCGAGGAACTATGGCAATCACTCGCCGTGGTTCAGAAGCATCGGTTCATTGGAGAGGGTGGGCCGAATCGAAGCGTACTGGGCCCAGACTTGGGCCTACGCTCAAAGTGTGGCCTCTACCACACTCCAATTCTCCTCACGAGTAGCGATTCGAGCTTTACGGGTGGGGTGCTGAGCGAGTTGAGGGTCCTTTCTCAGGTCAGGGACAGTGAACTGCAAGGGACGGCGCTGGCGTCCATTTTCGGAAACGTCAGCGAAACCACCGAGGAACTGATTGAAACGAAGGAGCCCATATGCCCTGAGTTTCAGCCGCTGAACCGCGAACAGCGAAGGGTCGTGGCGCGTTCATTCACAGCTCCCATCCTCGCGGTTCAGGGGCCGCCTGGAACAGGTAAGTCCACCGTAGTCACCCACGTCCTTCTCTCGCACGCACTCGCCGGACAGTCGGCTCTCTTCGCGAGTCGCAATCATCGCGCGCTCGAAGCAGTGGTTCCGAGAATCAAGGCCATCGACGAAGACCATCCCCTCATCCAGCGGCTGACGAAAGACCTATCAGATACGAGCAACCGTGGGGATGACTGGCTTCGCTCGCTCCTGGAGACCCTTGGGCAGCCAAATGATGACGAGGCCTCTCAACTCGTCAGTCAGCATGTGGAAGACCTCCGAGAGTCTCTACGCGTCAGAGCGCGGTGCGAGTCTGACATGCGTGAGATTCTTGAGGAAGCAGACTTGATTGCTCGTTCGAGGGACGCTTGCCGCCAGCTAGAGATTGAACTCGGGCCCAAGTGGATCCCCTTGTCTGACGCCGCTCCAGCGATTGCCTCACGCGAGGCTCTAGAGAGACAGGTCGCGCGGCTGGAGACTTCTAACGGCACGCTCTTGGGAGGCCTGCGTGCGAGATGGACGAGCCGACGGGTACGCCGTCAAGCGAAGCTGCTCTGGAAGCGTTTCCCTGACCAGCCGGAGCTGAAGCGAGCAAGCACCGTGGAGCTTGCTCGCTCCCTGCTATTGGCCGTGTCGCTTGCCGAAGCACGCTTACGACTTGATCAACTCGAACGAACCGCGCAGGGACTAGAAAGTCGTGCTTGGATGGCTGAAGCGTTGGCTTCTGCGGATGAGCGCGTTGCTTCGGCAACGATGGAAGCCCTCCGGGCACTCGCCCCTGCTCAGGGTCAATCGATGTCAAGAAGCCAAAGGGAGCGCCTGATGAATATCCGCGGCGAGCTTGGTCGTCGCGGCTCAGCAACCGCACTCCACCGTCTCCCGCGGAAGGTCAGGGGGGCGGTACAGCGCGCCTTCCTTGAGGCTATCGACGTCTTTCCATTGTGGGCGTGCTCGAACCTGTCAGCTCGCGCGAAGCTCCCGCTACTCCCAGGAGCTTTCGACCTAGTTGTCATTGACGAGGCGAGTCAATGCGATATCCCCTCGTGCATTCCCCTGCTGTTCAGGGCGAAGCGAGCGTTGATTGTCGGTGACCCGATGCAGCTGAGCCACGTCGGAAAGGTCGGACAGGAGGTCGAGGATCGCCTACTGGACCAGAACCAACTCGAGAGCGTCCAGGTAGGCCGCTTCAGACATTCGACCAATTCCATTTGGGAGCCAGCGTTCGCCGCGGCGAATCAGAAGGAAGGGGGCGCTCATATGCTCAAGGAGCATTGGCGCTGTCATCCCGCAATCGCCGGATACTTCTCGAACCTCTTCTACCAAGGCAAACTCCGAATTCGGACCCGCGAAGATCAAGCCCCTGCGGTCCCTCGTAACGGCCGTCGACTCCGCGGTCTCGAGTGGACGCACGTTGAAGGAGGTAGCGAGTCAACTGCCGGCGGAAGCAGATTCCACACCGCGCAAATCGTCGCCATCGTAGACGAGCTGGTTCGTCTAGCAGATGCCGGCTTCGATGGCACGGTGGGGGCCGTGACGCCCTTCCGAGCCCACGCAAACAGAATCATGGATGAAGCCTGTAAGAGGCTTCCAACACAGGTGGTCAAGAAGTGGCGCTTCGCATCCGAGACAGCAGACGGCTTCCAAGGCGACGAGCGAGACGTCGTCTTGTTCGGCCTAATTGGTGGACCAGGGCCGGGCGACACTCCGGCCTTCTATGGTCGCGACAAGAATCGATTCAACGTCGCGGTCAGCCGCGCTCGCTCACTCTTGCACGTCTTCGGTGACAGGAGCTGGGCTGCGGCATGCGGAGAGCGTGTCATCACAGAGTTGCTCGAGGCTTGGACCCGGTTCCAACAGGCATCCGACACGCCCGTGCGAGACGACTTGGTCGGCCCGATTTGGGAACCGCTTCTGGCTGAGACATTGAGCAAAGAGGGAATTGCTTACTTTCAGCAGTACCGGGCCTGCGGCTACTATCTCGACTTCGCCTTGATTCGCGGTGACGTAAAGCTGTGCGTGGAGGTCGATGGAGAGACCTACCATCGCGGACCACATGGCGGACACAAAATCGATGACATCCGCCGTGATCAAGTGCTGAAAGCGGCAGGCTGGTTGGTCCTTAGGTTCTGGGTATACGAGTTGAAAGAAGATCTGAATAGCTGTATCGATCGCGTCCGCCTTACCCTCAGTGAGGCACGTGATGAAAAGGCGTAGCGAGTCACAACCAGCACCACCCAAGAGCTTCGTCGCGGCCATGGTTCTATTGGGCAGCGTTGCCATTGGTGGACAAGTCCCGGGGCTTCTAGCCGTGACTGGGATCAGCGACGAGCGGGCCCAGTGGGACGCAAAGGCCGCCGCAAGAGACGAGTTGAAGACTGAGGTCAACCAACTCCAGGAAGCGGTTCAGTCAACCAAGACAGAAGCCGAGGGGCTGACCCCTGTCCTGAATGCAAGAAAGGCTGAGCTCGCCGCCATTCGGGAGGCACTTGGTGAAGCCGAGCTGAGTCGAGAGGACGCCTTTTCTCAACGCGCTGCGGCGGTCGCCCGGGCGGGGGGGGGGGGGGGGCCGGGGGCGGGGGGGGAAAGCAGGGG
>CAYOIL010000028.1:0-16314 GCA_964403985.1 uncultured Saprospiraceae bacterium | reverse complement strand
CATTTGGTGACGCGGAGGTGTGTCGTGAGGACGCCTTTTCTCAAGGCGGGGGGGGGGGCGCCGGGGCGGCCTGTGCTGCCCCACTGGCCGAGGAAGCTAAGTCTCAGCTCTCAAAGGCTGAATCCGAAAGAGCCGATGTTCAGACCAAGATCGCACAACTGACAGCAGAGCGAGAGAGCATCCGTGGTGACGTTGCCGAACTCAATGCGGACGCCGCTGGTCTCGACGAGAAGCGATTGCAGAAGGACAGGGCCCAGCAGCGCCTCGAGGAAGTGCAGCAGGAGATTCTCAACGCGCAGGCTCGACTTGAAACGCTAGGGCGGCAGCTCGCCGTGAGTAGTGAGGCCGCCGCAGCCGCCGAAGAGCTTCTTAGTCGTCGAGCTGAGCTCCAGGCTGCGGTAGCCAAGCTAGAGACGGAAAGGGCCAAGGCGGAGCAGCTTAGTGAGACAGCCTCACTCCGCGTCGCAGATCTAGATGCGAGGCGAAAGGAGCTGCTGGAGCTTAGGGAAACTCTCGAAGCCGAGAACGACGACCTTGCGAGCAAGCGCCGAGAAGCCGGGCAGGAACTAGCCGCACTCCAAGGACAGAAGCAAGCGGTCGCAGCGCAGACTGAGTCCCTCAACGAATCTCTGCAATCAAAGAGCGCGGTTCAGTCGGACATCGCTGGCCTCGTCACCGAGGAGCGCAACCTGCGCTCCTCAATTGACGCGCTGCGAGTCAGCCTCGATGAGCTGCGGCTCGAAAAACAGCGTGAGGGGGCAGAACTAGCGGTACTGAGAGAGAACGTCACGCAGCTCAGCGATGCGAGGTCAGAGCTTTCCGTGATGCGAGTTGAGGTCTCGGTCCTCGAAAAGGATCGCGATGCTCTGGAAGGCGAGGTCCAGGCCCTAAAGGGCCAGGTCGCAAGTGCTCGAACCGCTGCTACTGACGCGCTGACGAGCTATACGGCACGATTCCAAGAACTCACGCGAGCGGTTGAAACGGCACTAGCTTCGCTCAAGGTTCCGGTCGAGCCAAGCGACAGCAAGAAGTCGGACACTACTACGGGCGGCGACCAATGAGCTGGACTGTCCTCCTCACATGCTCGTTGGTCGGTCTTGCGGCCTCTATGGTTGCCGTCGTGGTCACCGTCATGAAGGGCATCGAGTATCGCCGCTGGCTTCCAAAGCGTGAGGTCTCAGAGAGTCTTGACGCCCTCAAGCTCCAGCGTGAGGAAGCCCGAGATGAGTACGATGAGGTTCGCGAACAGATCTTTGAGGCGAAACAGGACATCCAACGCGCTGAGGAGCAGCGCGAGTGGATGGACCAGACGCGCGATGAAGTCGCGGATCTAAGAAACCTCAAGGCCGAAGTGGAGGACGTCGATCGTCGCCTGGCTGCTCACACCACCGAGCTGCTTGAGAAGCAGGAGCAACTCTCGGATGTTTCAAGCGAGCTCGCAAAGCAACAGCGCGAACTCCTTCCGCTGGAAGAGCGGCAAGCAGCCAAGAAGGAGCACGCTGCTCTTCTGGACGAGACGGCCAAGCTCAAGAAGGAAGCAGCCGATTACGGTTTCGAACTCGACACACTCGAGAGGCAGCGCATCTCCCTCCTCGGGGAAGTAAAGGACGCCAACCATCTGATTGGAGAGCTGACGGCGCGGCAGGCTGACCTAGTCAAGGTCAGGGATGAGCTGAGCCTTGAGACCACAAAGCTACGTGAAGAGTCGGCGCAGCTTGAGACGCGCTGCCTTGCGCAGCTTGAGCAACTGGAGGAGCTGAAATCGGCCAAAGTTGAGTTTGGCGGTGCACCGGCTGAGACGTCGACCGAAGCCAGCACCCAGCTCCTCTGGGAGCCCGCGGTTCAGATCTCCGACTACTCTCAATCAAGGCCAAGGGGGGAGTCTGAAGAGCAGGCTCTTGAGGTTGCCATGGGGCGTATCCAAGAGGCCGGATTCATCTATGACCCAAGGGTTATTAGAGCCTTCCACACATCACTGAAGTGCTCCGAGGAGGCTCCGCTCCTGGTCCTAGCAGGGCTCAGCGGCACAGGTAAGAGCGCCTTGCCCACCCGGTATTCCGAAGCGATGGGGATCCATCAGCTGAGCGTGGCTGTCCAGCCCGGGTGGGATAGCCCTGCGGACCTTCTCGGTTTCTACAACCACCTCGAGGGCCGATTCCGCCCGACTGATCTCACGCGCGCATTGCTGCAAATGGACTACGTTCGCCGCAGTGGTGAGGACACGGGGGACAGCGGTGCATGGCCCGAGACGTCTACCCAACGGGTCGATGCGAGCGATCGCATGCTACTGGTGCTCCTGGACGAGATGAACCTTGCTCGAGTGGAGTACTACTTCAGCGAGTTCCTTAGCGTCCTTGAACAGCGGCGGGGCGTGAAAGCATCGGACCGTGTGGCAAGGTCACGCGCCGAGATTCGCCTAGATCTCGGCTATGCAGGCGAGGGCGGCAATCAATCACTCGCCGTATTCCCAGGTGAGAACGTGCTCTTTGTCGGCACGATGAACGAAGACGAGTCAACTCAGACGCTATCTGACAAGGTCATCGACCGGTCGAACGTGATGCGCTTTGGCCGCCCCAACCAGCTCGTGACTCGAGAAGCCAAGCCAATCTCGGGGCGCTCCTCAGACGCCTTCCTCTCCCGCGCCACGTGGTCGAAGTGGGTCAACCGAGGACAGGAACTCGGAGACCAGGACTCGAGACAGGTCAACGAATGGATTGGGAAGGTGAACCACAGCCTGAGCGAGCTAGGGCGTCCATTTGCACACCGGGTCGCAAGGGCGATGCGACTGTACGTTCGCCACTACCCAGTGAAAGGTGACAAAGGCATCCAGGACGCCTTCGCAGACCAGGTTGAGTTCCGAGTTCTTCCGAGGCTTCGGGGCCTCGACGTTCATGAGGGCGGTACGCGCCAAGCTTTCGATGGGATCCGCAGGCTCCTGTCGGAAGACCTTGGAGACGAGGCACTGGCTGATGCATTCACCCAGGCGCAGCAACCCTCGCGAGACCAGCTGTTCCACTGGGGCGGTATCGACCGTGTCGCTGGGCCTGATGGGGCGGCTCGCTAGTGGCTCTTGAACACCAATGCTAGCCTGGCAGCTGCTTCATAGCCCCTGGGCCAGGAATGGCAGTCAGTCACCGCACGCACCTGTGGGAAGCCGCCCCGTGCTATTGACCGATCGTACGATTGATCGTGTCCTGATCGCGAATCAGGGACTTGACCTTCCATCTCTTGGCAAGCGTCGCCTGCAAGGCAAGGAATGGTCCGCATTCGAGCTCTCTGGGACCGGACGACAGTCCCACGGAAGCGAGCCTCTCGACTTGCACTTAGGAGTGAAGCGAACGACGGCATCGATTCACCTTGAAGAAGGGTTGCCGGGTCTCCCTGAAGCAGACGAAGAGGCAGACAGAGAGCACCGAGGAATGAGAGTCTATGGGCTCATCGGTCGGCACACAGATCTCGTCTATGGTCCGATAGAAGATCAAGATCGCCTGCTCGATGGGTGTGCAAGCGTCGACCTTGGGGAGTTCCTTGACGACTGGCGCAAGTCAGACGATACCAAGGACGCACGACTGGCACTCATCGTGCGCATCGCTACCAATATCGGTGCCACGATTCAATCCATCGGCAATCAACCTCGTTTGATTCTCCGGCGGAAGCGCGCGATGGAGCGTGTCGGCTCAGTCCGCCAAGTCGACCCAGCCGGCATTCGCTGGCTGGTCCGCCAGCCGGGATCCAGCCTTGCGGAACGTGCCGGTCCGCGGCAGCGCGTTCTTGCTGTTGTCCGCGAGGACACAGTGGATACTCACGAGAATCGAGTCGTCAGAGACATGCTCGACCGCTGTGTCACGGAAGGCCGAGTCTGGCTTCGTGACAATGACGAGTTCCGATCAAGTGATCGCTACCGCGATGTCGCCAAGCTCGCTTCCACGGTGCGACGCATACGTGGCACTGGCCCCCTCAGCACTGTTCGTAGGGCTACAGGCGCAGTCGAACCCAACTACGTCCTACAGCATGATGAGCGCTACTCGCGGGTCTGGCCGTGGTACGTCAAGCTGCGGCGCCGTCAACAGGAGGAGGACAACCTCTGGCGCTGGAGCCACCGAACCTTCGCCGAGGCCGTGACTCTCTCGCTCTCATGGTCCCTAGACCTGATCGAGCAGGAAGAAGAGTTCCCACGGGGCGTAGGGTTCGCGCGACGATTGCTTCTGCGCCCAGAGCAGCGCCATGGGGCGTTCGTGGACCCCCGATCCAGTCTGTCTTCCTGGCTAGCTCGCGACGCGACAGGCCAACTGGTTGCGCTGTCGCTTCTGACAGGATCCCAGGTTGGCAGCTTCGAACGGACCATGATGGACAGCACGAGCTTGGGCGACCTTCACCCTGATGCCCTCGTGGTAGCCCATGACCCGTTCCAGCCACAGTCGTGCACGCGAGCGTTGGCCGTCTGGTCTAGGCTTAGGTTTAATGGGCCTGCGATCGCCCCGACCGAATTCCAAGATCTCGCGGAGTCGCTCTTAGACGCCAGCGGTAACGTGCGGATCGAGGGGTTGATCGTCGAACCAACGTCTGAACGAGGATCGAGCGCGCAGATTGCAGAAGACCGGAGGGTTCCGACCTCAGGTGGGGCACCCGTTCGCGTCCGAGTCCTATCGATTCCTTTGCGGCCTGACCGGGCACGGATCAAGCTTCAATCACTCGTGAAGTCGTCGCTTCTCACGTGATGGAGACAGCTAGAACATTCACGGGGGTCCATCTTGGCGGCCTGACGATTGACGTCGCCGATGCCTCAGGGAACGAGGCGTCGCCGTCGCTGAGAGATCGATCTCCGCAGTTTCCACCGGCTATAGCGTTCGAAGCCTCGACGGCACCGTACCTAAGTGATCGTGGCCCTCTTCCCCTGTCAGGTGCAGGTCTCCCCTGGCCTCCAGAGGCTAGCAGCGTTGACATTGCCACAGGTGTGCCCAAGGGCCGCATCCCTCTGGCATACGCCTGGCATCAGATGCTCGATGGGAACCGATCGATTGGACCAGTGGAAGCAGGCATGTCAGCCAGTGGGGGACTGGCCTGTGCGCTCCGGGAATCTACGCTCTCCGCCGCGACACAAGACGAAGAGACCTGCACCACCTGCCTTATCATCCCCAATGAACTGAGTGAGGGGGGGCAGCAACACTTGCTGGACGAGAGCCGTCGTCACGGCCTCGATACTGTCCTTCTCTGGCGCCCCATTGCTTCGGCACTCGCATGGCTACGACTTCATGCGAGTCCGCATATCAGGAACGTTAGCCGAGAAACCGTAGTCGGACGACTGCTCACGATTCACCTCGGCCTTGATGGAGTGGAGGCTGTCTGGCTTGAGCTCATTCTCGATCCAGACGCCCCCGGTTGGCTTCTCCCTGCAAGGCGCCGGCCTACCGAGCCCTGCGCTTCATCAAACCGGGGACGCATTTGGGTTGAGCGTGCCGTTGCGGACGCACTCTCCGCGGGCAGAGATGATCCAGCCATCTGGCGCGCTGCCTATGCAAGCCCGGCACTGCTCGGCGCGCTTGCCGGCCGCTCAGGCCTGCCAGATCAAGCCCACTGGGGTATTCCAAGTGACCTGCACGGACGACTCACACCGTCGCTGTCGAGGCTCGCACCAATGGCCTTTCTCGCACCGAACGCGGAATGGCTCTCCCATGCACGGTCGCAGGCGGCCACGGCGACTCCGATTCTAGGCGCTGTGGTGACTGGGGAGCTTGCGTCCATCTCGCACTCCGAGGGGACGCTCGGCGCTCACATCGTCCATAGCCTGATTGATCACGCCGTGGACCAGGTTGAAGTAGAAGGCACAGGCAGCCTACCGTACGGAGAGCTGGCCAAGAGTGCGGCGGTCTACGCCCGCAGACGAGCGACTAGCCACCCCACGTACCTTGATACCCTCCCGGCTATGGAGGTCCTCCTTGAGGAGCGCGCACGACCGGTCTGGCGCTCACTTCTGAACCAAGAGGAGCAGTACGTGCCTGGAGGCCTAGCTTGGAGTACCACTACCGACCTTGGAGGATTGACGATTCCCGCAGGATCGGAAGAACTAGCCCTTCAAGTGTGGGTCGAGCCGGGCGAAGACGTTCGACAGGTCAAGTTCCAGCTTCCCAAGCCTCCGCGAAACGGGGTCGCCGTCGAGCTTCGCGTAGAGATCGAACCAGCTCAGGGCCAAGCCCGTGTAGAGCTCGCACCCAAGACGGAGGGAGCACTTGGTGGACGCCAGGTACTTCTCGACTGGTCCCGGGCTGAACTCCTTGGCGGTACCCGCGATGACGTTCAACTTCGCTATCCCCGGAAGTGCCCGCAGGTCCAGCCTCGCGGCCAGTGGCTGGGCGCTTCTCGGCAAGTGGTTCGTGCGCTAGAGAAGATTCGCGGCGATAGCGTGGAGCAGATTGAAGCTGGCCTTCAGGCGTTTAGGGTGGATGAGCTGCGCAAGGCTCTGAACACAGGCCCGCAAGGGACTCAGGTTCCGACGAGTACATCTGGCCCTATTGGCGTCTACAGGGCATTGAACTCTGAAGGGGAACTCCACCCTCAGTTCAAAGCTCAGATGCCAAGACTCCGCGAGGTCCTCGATGTATTGGCCAAACGTGAGCTCCGTGCCCTAGAGGAGGGCTGGCAGCCTGACCCTGCGTCGCTGGCCGTCTTGGGGTACGCCTGCGCTCAGGGCGATTCCATTGATGCGCTCGCACGATGGATCACAGCGCAAGACGAGAAGATCACGCGCGAGCAGGCAGCGTTCCTTGGAGGCTGCCTCCGTGATCCGGCGTTGATCGCCCAGTTCCTCAAGCTCGTCATCAAGCGTCTCGAGCGCGACGACGGCCCAAATGATGTGGTGAAGGCGGCTGGATACATTCTGCAGTGGCGTGACAGTGCCCTCAACAAGACAGACACCCGGACGGTCACAAACCTAGCTCGTGCCGCAGGCCAACTTATCTCGTGGACCGTCGAGGCCGCCCATGGAGGCGAGCCCCGATATGGCGCAAAGATCAACCACCGGGAGCGCAACAGCCTAGTCCTGATCGCTTTCCTCTTGCGCCAACGCATCACCGACGATGCCTTCCTAAAGCCGGAGGGGCCCGACGCAAAGGAAGTCAAGGGCGTCCTGTCGGTGGCAGCCCGAGGCCTTCGGGACGGCACCATGACCGCCATCGGGGGCATGGTGCAGTCAGACGTCCTGATCGATCGAGTCATCGACTACATAGAGCGAAAAGGAACCGGGACCATCTCTGCCGACTAGTGCGTTCGGAGAGCGCTACCTGTTAGGATGTCGCGAAAATCTCATGGGAATGACCGACAAATACTGGCGGGAGGTGACGCCTTCGCGATTTCCGCACGAGCGGACTGCGCTTGCGTACCTCCGAGCTCGGCTGCCGGACCACGAGCCTTGGCGCGTGTGGACCAACTTTGAGTTCATGGCGGACGATGGTTCGATCAACGAGGTCGACGCGCTCGTGCATTCGCCAGCAGGGTTCTTCCTCGTCGAGATCAAGGGGCACACCGGTGCCGTGACCGGAGACCAGGGGACCCTGACCTTCAAAAGCGACGGACGGCGCAAGTCCATCGATCACCCGCGTCGCTTGACGAGTCTCAAGGCCAAACGGCTGATCTCTGTTCTCAAGCGGACGCAGGTGGTGCTGCGAAATCAGCGGGTCGCGCTACCGCGGCTCGAGGAGCTCGTGTTCCTGTCGCACGTCTCGGAGAATCAACTCCAGATGCCCCCGGCAGCGCACGTGACCTTCACCGAGGAAACCGATCCGCAAGCAAGCGTGATCGCAGCACTTACCGATCGCAAGTCTCCTGGCCTCCGTCCGCGCGGGACCGAGCGAGGGAACAAGGAGCTTGCGAAGCTCATCACCGCGGCTCTCGACGAAGTCAACATCGTCCGCCGCCGATCCAAGGTCCGTATCGGTGACTACCAGTGCACCGAGCGCCTCGATGAGGGCGCTTCCTACGCGGACTTCCTCGGGCACAACATCGGCAATCCCAAGGTCGAGTTTCGGGTTCGGCGCTACTCCGCCGCTCGCAGTAACGACCTAGAGCGCGAACAGGTCTACAACGCGACCAGTCGCGAGCACAGCCTCCTGAGCCGGCTCAGTCACCCGGGCATCCTTGCTGTCCGCGGCTACACATCGGACGAGTATGGACCTGCGATCGTCTTCGAGCACAACCCAGCCGCCGTTCGACTCGATCGCTATCTAGTCGAGCACGGCGACGCCCTAGACGTCGATGCACGCCTGAGCCTTCTGCGTAGCATCGCGGAACCGATCCAGTTCGCCCACGAGCGCAGCATCGTCCACCGCTGTCTGAGCCCCCAGTCAATCCTCGTGATCCCGGCAACGGATGGCTCGGCGACCCGGGTCAAGCTAATGAACTGGAGTACGGGGAGCCTCGATGCGGCTTCAAACACGGCGGGCGGCACCCTATTGCGCGGTACGCTTCACCCGGAGGCGTTCCAAGAAGATGAAAGCACCGTATTCTTGGCTCCAGAGCTGAGGCGTAAGCCTGAGGACGTCGCAGCAACCCTCGACATATTCTCCCTTGGAGCCATCGCCTACCAGATCTTCACTGGAACGGCGCCAGCCAATAGTCCCGACGATCTCTACGAGAAGATCCGCGAGCACGGCCTGGACCTGAGCGCGGCCACCAATGGCGCCTCCGCTCCCTTATCGCGGCTGATCGAGAAGTCAACTCGGGCCCAGGTGAACGACCGGCATGAATCAGTAGCGGACTTCCTTGGCGACCTCGACATTGTCGTCGAGGACCTCGCGCGCCCCAGCTCGGAGATCACCGATCCACGTGAGGCCGGCCCGGGCGACACGCTCCCAGACGGCACTCGCATCGTGAACCGCCTTGGCTCTGGGTCGACAGCCATCGCATTCCGCGTCGAGCGTGAAGCGGCTGAAGGCAACGACCAGTTCGTGCTTAAGATATCCCGCGAGATAGACAAGAACAGCCTGATCAAGAAGGAGGCGGCGACGCTCCAGGAGCTTGACCACCCCCGAATCACCCGCTTCACCGAGATGGTCGAGGTTGGCGGCTTCATTGGCTTCCTTAGCAAGCCAGCCAGCAAGGAGACCCTTCGCACCAGGCTTCGACGCGACGGCGCATTCCAGCCGGAGCTGCTCCAACGATTCGGCGAACAGCTCATCGAAGCGCTGGTCTACCTAGAGTCGCGCGGCATCAACCACCGCGACCTCAAACCGGACAACATCGCAATCTCCGACGGCGACAAGAAGGCAGCACTGGGCCTAGTTCTTTTCGACTTCTCGCTGTCCGCTCAGCCCCTCGAACAGATTGAGGCCGGAACCCCACAGTACAGCGATCCCTTTCTCGGCGACCGCCCAACCAAGCGATGGGACTTGCAGGCTGAGCGCTACTCAGCAGCCGTGACCCTCTATGAGATGACGACAGCCGTCCTCCCCAAGTGGGGAGATGGCAAGAGCGATCCGCGCCTCACCAAGGACGAGCTCCGGCTCGAATCAGATTTGTTCCCCGCTGGTCTCCGTACCGGACTGCAGTCGTTCTTCCTGACTGGATTGGCGCGGGACCCGGCTGAGCGGTTTGACAACGCCGACCGCATGCAGCAGGCATGGAGTGAAGCGTTTGTCTCCCCAAAGCAGGCGGTGCTGGCAGCAGCCCCAAAAGAGACCGAGGCTGGAGACTCCGGAAGTGAGCTGGAGGCGCTCGTAGCAGACTTTGGCAAGAAGACTCCACTATCAGACCTCCCGTTCAGCACACGCGTGAGGACGGCGCTGGACCGACTGGACCTCTTTACGGTCGAGGCCCTGCTGGCCACGCCGCCGAACAATCTCCTGCGCCAACGCGGCGTGGGGGAGAAGACGCGGAGGGAAATCCAGAACGCAACCCGTACCCTTCGGCTGTTGTTCCCCGAGGTCGAGATTGGCGAGGCACCCTCCGACGAGGATCAGCCCGAAGTGCCGGCGAGCCTTGAAGCAAATGCTGCCACCTCTGTACCAAGGCGGGCTCCGGCCGTAATGGCAGAGACCGACGCCCTGGGAGCGGTAGATCCAGACGAGCTCCCGCGCGACCTCGATGGCCTACTTAGGCGAGTTCGCAAAGGATCTGGCCGCAAGCCCAACCGTTGCGCCCAGATCATCGACGCCGTCATCGGCTGGTCCGACGATGACCCCATCGCCGTCGAGTTTCCAAACCAATCGCGCGCAGCTGAGAAGCTTGAGCTAAACCCAGGGACAGTTTCCGCCGAGCTATCGAGGCTCCGAGAAATCTGGACTGTGGATCCAGCCTACTCAGCGCTCCGCGATGACATCGCCCAGATCGTAGACCGCAACGGCGGAGTCATGGCGCCCAGCGAAGTTGCGGAAGCTCTCTTCAACGAGCGTGGCAGCCACCTCCCCAGGCAGGCCGCACTCCACGTCGCCGCAGGTGTCGCAAGAGTCGCGACAGAAGCCGAAGCAGCCGCCCAGGACGCCGATCCGCGCTGGATGATCCGCCGTCGCGACCACCGCACCTGGCTCGCCGCCAGCGACGACCACTCGCACTACGCAGGCAGTATCGTCAACCGCGGCCTCGAGCTGGCTCGTTCAGAGCCGCTCCCGGGAAAGGAGGCAGTGGAAGCAGCGCTTCTTTCCGTAAGCCGTCCCGACGAGGTTGCGCAGCTTCCAGCACCGAGGCTCGCACGGCTCGTGGCCGCTGCCGACGGCAACGTCGCCCTCAGTGCCCGAGGAGAACTCTACCCGGTCCCACTCAGCGCCGAGCGCGCGATCACTCTGTCATTGGGAGCCCTCGTCGGAGCCGGCCGCCGCCACCCCAAAGCACGTAGAGACGCAAGCTTCGAGAAGATCCGAGTCGTCGACGTGGAGGAGATCCACGAGCGCGTCCGCTCTCGCTATCCTGGTGCGGACGAGCTACCCCAGAGACCCGAGCTTGAGGTGATCCTGACGCAAGCTGGCTGGTCGGGCCGCTGGTCCGACGACGTGGACGCCTTCGAGCTTCGAATGGGGGACGCGCAGTCCGTCTCCAGCAACGAGCGCTCCTCACTGCGCACATCCTCTGCTCCGCCCGTTGACTCGCTTAGCCCTGAGGCCGCCGAGGCCCGCGAATTCGAGGCTCGCCTGCGCGAGGCGATAGAGCATCGACGGTTCCTTGTCGTGAAGGCACCTGTCCACCGCCTTCATCTAGCAGCTGAACTTATCAGCTCGATGGAACCAAGGCTTGCGATGGTTGACCTGGACGCACTTCTGATCGACTCGATCGACAAGCATCTTGCCAGTCGCGGAGTAGACCCCGACTTGTTCTACGAAACCGAAGCCCGCGGCCCGGCCGACCCTGGCGGATGGCGGCGCGTTCAGCGCATCGTGCAGGACGCGCTGGCTCAGGTAAAGCAGACCCTCGGAAGCAGCGCCGATCCGATCTGCGTTCGGAACATCGGCCTGTTGGCACGCTACAAGCTGTGGGGCCCACTAGAAACCCTCAACGGCCTTGCTGGCGGCCAGGGTGGGCGCGCCTGCATCGTCCTCTTCCCCGGATCCAGCGAGGACCCGGCCTACTCGTTGTTCAGAGAGTCGATCCCTGCTCTCCCGACGCAGCGGATTACAGCGCCAAAGTCATGGCTGCAAAATCAAACAGCCGACCTGGCAAGCTGAAGCCGCCCGCAACGAGTCTGCCACGCCCTCACCCCGCACTTCCTTCCGCCACTCTCCCGCGTCCATGGCTGCCACGAAACGTCGAAAGTCCAAGCCCGTCACGCTGACGTCCGCCTGCGCCAAGCTCCTCAAGAGCCTCGAGAAGGACCTCCGCGCCCGCGTGGCTGATGAGCCCGAGCTGAAAGCAAGCCTTGCCGCGGAGTGGCGCGAGGCCAAAGAAGCTGGGCGAACCGCCAAGCCTGAAAGCACGTGGACCGACGAGCTTCTGACTCAGGTGGGCGCATCGTGGATCCTGTCCTGCGTCTTTGTTCGCTTCTCGGAAGACAACGACCTGATTGACAACCCATTCCTCTCTGGGCGAACAGAAGGAGAAGAGGGAGCGCCCAGCCGGATGAGCCGGGCCCGGGACGCCGAGCAGGCGTACTATGCCCAGGAGCCAGCGCACGCAGAGGCGGAGTACCTCGAGCATGTCTTCCGTAATATGGCTCAGCTGCCAGGCATGGGGGGCCTCCTCGACGAGCGTCATGCGCCGCTTTGGCGCATGAGGCCCCGCAGTGAGGGGGCTCGCAGCGTCGTCAACTTCTTCCGCGAGGTAGACGACGAGACCGGTCATCTTCGCTGGGACTTCTCCGACATCGATCGGGACACCAGGTTCCTGGGAGACCTCTATCAGGATCTCTCTGAAGCAGCGCGCAAGAACTTCGCGCTACTACAGACGCCTGACTTCGTCGAAGAGTTCATCCTGGATCGAACGCTTGAGCCAGCAATTGAGACCTTCGGACTTGAGGGGTTCCGGATGATTGACCCAACGTGCGGTTCGGGTCACTTCCTCCTCGGCGGGTTTCGCCGCATCTTGGAACACTGGCAACAGGAAGAGCCAGGTACCGAGGTGCGCGAACTGGTTCGCCGGAGCCTAGTGGCAGTGCACGGAATCGACGTGAACCCATTCGCCATCGCGATCGCCCGCTTCCGGTTGACCGTTGCCGCCCTCTCGGCATGTGGGCTCGACTCGCTCTTAGAAGCCCCTACGTTCCACATTCCAATTGCAGTGGGGGACAGCTTGCTCCACGGCCCACGGTTTGCAGACGTGACTGGCGAGTTTAGTCAGTTCACCTCCGATTTCGATATGGGGCACCTCTACGACCATGAGCTTCTTGAGGAACTCCTCCCTCTCGTCAACCAACAGTATCATGCAGTCGTCGGCAATCCACCGTATATCACCCCGAAGGACCAAGCCCTCAATGCTGCCTATCGAAGTCGATTCGATTCATGCTATCGCCAGTACGCATTAAGCGTTCCATTCCTTGAGCGCTTTGTTGAACTTGCTCTCCCCGCATTCGCCAGCAGGCTTCACCGGTCAAATTACGTCGAATTCGTTTATGAAGCGCGAGTTCGGAAAGCGAATCATCGAGAGATATTTCCCGAAATGGTCACTTACGCATGTCATTGACATGAGTGGCATATCGCTACCCGGGCACGGCACTCCCACCGTTATACTATTCATTCGCAATGGACGTAAGCCACCCAAAAAAGTTCGCGCGCTTCTTGGCATTCGGGGTGACTCGCCGTCTTCAGGTGATCCTCGCTCCGGAGATGTCTGGCGGTCGATTCTTGAGCTGACTGATCGGCCCGGCCATGAGAATGACTTTATGAGTTCCGCCGATATCGAGAGTGGCGTCTTCGCTACTCATCCATGGAGCCTCACTGGTGGAGGGGCTGCGGAGCTCAAAGGGCGAATTGAAAGTGCCTGCGACTCTCGGTTAAGAGATCGGGTGACTCTCATCGGGTACGTGGCATTGACCAGGGCGGATGACCTGTTTGTCGGCCCCGAGGGCTGGGCAGAGCGTCAAGGGTGCCCTGAAATATCATTTGTGGAAGGTGCCCGTGTACGCAATTGGAAGCTATCCGATTCCTCAGCTGCTCTGTTCCCCTACTCGAACGGTAGCTTGGACCCATTGAGAGGCACCCAGAGTGCTCGAACCATGGAGGTGCTGTGGCCGTACCGGACCCTTCTACGGACACGGCGTGAGCCGAATGGCACCCATGAGATCATTGGTCGCACATGGTTTGAGTGGAGCAGATTTCAGATTGAACGCTTCCGGCAGCCTCTGTCAATTGCGTTCGCTGAAGTTGAGACTCACAATCATTTCGTCTTGGACCGCGGGGGCAATGTCTTTAGTCAGACAGCACCAGTCATTATGCTCTCACCGGATGCGACAGAATCTGACCATTTCGCGCTCCTTGCAACCCTGAACAGCTCTCTAGCATGCTTTTGGATGCAACAGACATTCCACAACAAGGGAGGGCCAGGAGGGGGCTCATCGAAAGATGAGAAATGGAGAGACTTTTATCAGCACGACAGCACGAAGCTCCGCCTACTACCGATTATTGACCAAGACCTGAGTAAGCTAGCTCAGTCGTGTGATCGGCTCGCACGGCTCGGAAGTATGCCCGAGCTCATATCGCAACAGGAAGAGTTGGATTGGCAAATCCTTACCGCCTTCGGGCTTGCATCGCCCGATCTACTTCTCCCAGATGATTGTTCGCCTCCGGGGCTGGAGTCTGGGCAGCGAGCCTTCGAGATCCTTGCTGCCCGGCGAGTTGCGGCGGGAGAACTCACTACCCGATGGTTTGAGATCAACGGAGCCACACCAACTATCGCCCCCCCGATGGACTGGCCTGAAGCTTACAGATCGGTAGTCGAACGACGCATTCAAACGATCAAGGATGATAAGTCAATTGGTCTCGTTGAGAGTATGGCCTGCAAGCGGCGCTTCGAAGTGCCCAGCAGCAATCAGGCGGGGCAAGCGCATGCGGACTTACGCGTGCTAGGCCTTGTGGAATCGCGATTCAAGGATCCAGTGACTGGGGGACGTGCAAGATCGATCAATGGGCTTAGCGACGACCTCGGTGCAAGCCCTGAGGCTGCTGCTACTCTCGAAAGGGTCCGCGAGGAGGGGTATGAGCGACAACTCGTGAAAATCATCTGTAGTGATGAGGTTCCGTTCCTCTCGTGTTGCTATCTCAAAGAGAACGGCATTCGAAAACTTGAAGCCTGGGAAGATACTTGGCTCCTCCAGGCTCGTGAGGACCCGTTTCTGGCCGAACAGGACGAATTACTGGAAGCAGAGTTCGGCTGCTCGCCTGAGGGGGAACGGCGAGCGCGCGCACACGTCGGTTGCTGGATGACATCTAAAAAAGTGAGTAAGGAAAGAGGGCTCAGCGATCTCAAGTTCAGTTCGATCTCGAAGACGCGCGACGAATGGCGCAAGATCGATACGGAGCGCAAGATGGCGATCGATGGAGACGCTCCGCCTGTACCACCCAAGTTTAAGTCGAGCGACTACACCCTATTGGCCTACTGGAAGCTACGTGGAAAGCTCAACGTTCCCAAAGAACGCTTCATCAGCTACCCGCACTGCTCGCCTGATGGAGACGACAGCGTCCTCATCGGCTGGGCTGGCTGGGACTACGAACAGCGAGCCGCGGCCCTCGCGCAGATTCTCAGCGCTCGGAAGTCCGAGGGCTGGACTGGAGAGCGCCTGGCACCGATTCTGCTTGGCATTGACGAGTTGATCTTCTGGTTGCGCAAATGGCATGGGGATCTTGGTGACGAGTACCAGGCCTTCCTCGAGAGCGAGGCTGCGGCTGCCGGGCTGACCCTTGACGACGTACGCGCCTGGACTCCTCCCGCGAAGACCAAGAACAAGCGCAAGAAGGCGCGATCTTAGAAAGCGCTTGCGGCTGCCACGGCATGACAGTTCATGCCACCTAATCTCAACGACTAGAAACGACATCCCTGCCTCCCAGACCGACTGCATTCCATGCTGCTGAAGAACCTCATCGACATCCCTGAATTCGTCGGCGATCAGGACTTCGTCTTGAAGCTGACCGATGGGGTCACCCAGCAAGCGGCGAAGCGGACGTTGAGTGACTATGTCATCACCCCAACGCTCAATAGCCGGTTTGACGATGCGCTTTCGCTGATCAAGGCGACGCTCGGTCTTTCCGAGGACAAGGATGGTGAGCTTCGGGAAGGACCACATCAGAAGGGAAGGGCCGTCTACTTGCACGGCAGTTTTGGCAGCGGCAAGAGTCACTTCATGGCAGTCTTGCATAGGCTGCTAACCGGCGATCCAGACGCGCTTTCGCGGACCGAGCTGGCGCCGACTGTGGCGAAGCACCGTAGCTGGTTGGGGAAGAAGCGCTTCCTGCTTGTGCCCTATCACATGCTGGGCGCACGCAGCCTTGAGGAACGAGTCTTCGATGGGTACTGCCGAGTGATGGCTCGTGAGCATCCGGATACGCCCCTGCCTGCTCTGTTCGACACTGACGCGGTGATCGCGAACGCCGAGGCCATGCGTGGGCAGTTGGGCGATGAGACCTTCATGAAGCTGCTAGCCGACGACTCTGGCGACGACGGATGGGGCGACTACGGCGGGGGCTGGAGCATTGAGGATTACAAGGAGGCGGTGGCAGCCCCTGTACTCAGTGAAGCCCGGCAGCACCTTGCAACCGCGCTCATCGAACGGGTCTTCCCAAGCCAGGCTGGCTCTAGCGGAACGACTGAGTTTGGTACGGGTATCGAGCTGATGACGCATCATGCGAAATCTCTTGGGTACGACGGGATCATCCTCTTTCTCGATGAGCTCATCCTCTGGCTCGCGAG
>CAYOIL010000027.1:9374-23340 GCA_964403985.1 uncultured Saprospiraceae bacterium | reverse complement strand
TCAAGGCTCCCATTAATTTCCATATTAAACACTATTCAAAAAGTAGAAAATCCGAATGTACCTATCGTAGAACAAGAGATGTATGATATTAGTGTTTCGAGAAGTAATTTTATACCGGATCTTGGATTATCTCTTTCTATAGGAATAGGAAAGATGTAAACTAAAGTTCTAGGAATTGATGGCTTACAGTCTTGATCTGTTGGTTCTTATTGGGTCGAGCGAAAAGAATGAAGGGGCAAGCTTTGTATGTAGTCTATAATAAGGAAGAAGTAAGTTTTTAAGATTATTTGAGTCAATAACTCCATACTGAAACCGAAGGCGATTCTTGCGTAAATGTATATTAATGTTCATTATATTGAACTTAAAGGCTGTTTTTGTTATAATAATCATTATGGCAAGATTGAAGAAGATATTACCTAAGCAAAAACACATTTTAAAAGAGTTAGGTGAAAACCTAAAATTAGCAAGACTTAGGCGCAAATATTCCGCAGAAATTGTTTCAGAACGCTCGGGAATAAGTCGCACAACTTTATGGCAACTTGAAAAAGGAGAATCAGCGTCTTCAATAGCTACTTTAATTAAGGTGCTTACGGTATATGGTATGGAAAAAGAACTTGGAACTTTAGCGCAGGATGATGAATTAGGTAGAAAGCTATAGGATATAGGTTTAAAAGTGAATAAAAGAGCTCCTAAAATATGAAAGAGATATTAGTTTACACGGATTGGAAAGAATTAAATGCTCAAAATCTAGTGGGCTGGTTAATAACAGAAGTGCTTCGAGGCGAAGAAGTTTTTTCATTCGAATATAACGTCAAGAATGTAATTTCTAATTGGAATCAATTAGCGTCTGAATTTATGATCTCTAAAACCGAGCAAGCTATGATGGAACAAGTTTTTAATTACTCTTGAATTAAAATTTACTTTCATCAAGAAAATAAATTCCTTCTGATTTGCGTTACTTTTTTGAAATAAATATTGGAGTTTATTTTACCATGATGAAAATTTGAGTCAGAATAAAAACATATCGTATTATATTTTAGTAGGTCTTGTTTTTATAGTTTTAAAGTATTGGTTTACTACGACTGATACGAATGATTTATATTTTCTTCTTCAACCAATATCCAAGTTCCTTAATGTTGTAAGTGGTTATAATGCTGTTTATTCGCCTCAAAGCGGATTCCATTATGATGACCTAAATATTGTAATTGATAAATCCTGTTCGGGGTTTAATTTCTGGTTAATCAGCTTTCTAGTTTTCTCTTTTGTAAGTATAAAAAACCTACATAAAACGAGCTCAAAACTGATTTCTATTCCATTAGTATTTATAGGTTCTTATGTATTTTCTATTCTAGTGAATACCTCAAGAATCCTTATTTCAATTTTAGTTCAAAGTAAAACAGTATTGATTTTTAAGGATCATCAAGGTGCGATTCATGAAGCTATAGGTATAGTAACAAATCTTACTTTTTTGATTTTGGCGTACTTATTAATGGAGAATTTACTCTCTAAAAAACAACGAAATGCGAACATTATTGAACCCGAAGTGGCTGTTATTTCTTAATACACTTCCTCTTTCTATTTTATTTATTTTATGCTTTAGTCAATATAGCATAATTGAATCTTTGCTTAATAGTGAAAGTATCCAAGCTTGGAGAAAATTTAGCTTGGCTTTAGGTATACTAGGGTTTTTAAACCTATCATACGCAGTTTTCTTAATCTATACGAAAAGGAAAGTTTCCGTATGGTTTTCTGCTTTAGCATTGCCTGCATACATAGCTTTTATTTATCTCTATTCCTATAATATTGATCTTATTATTCCTTGGGAAATTCCAGAGTGGATGCTAAGGGATAATCTATTCATTTATGTAGGCACTTTTCTTATGCCTACGCTTTTTTATTCATTGGTTGTTCTGGTTATTCATTTTACCTCTGAACAGAAAAAGCATAAAGCATGGGTTAGTTTCTTACTTTCTTTATTAATTCCCGTGCTTACTTATTTATTCTTTCAAGTGATTTTTCCCCTTTGGCAAAGTGCTAATTATAAATTGATTGAACATACTAGAATAGTCATAAACATTGTTCTTGTTGTTGTTTTTCTCTTCTTCCTCATGCGAATGATAATCATCATGATTTATAATAAATCTGCATTTTGGAAGAAGTATGAACTGGTTTGGAAAATTCCTATAGTTCTAGTTCTTCCCATTGTAGGCCTAATAGCTAATAATACCAATCTATTTTCTCAAGATATTGGAAGCAGCGGAATTTTCGGAAATTTTAATTCCTTTTGGTTTTATCTGTTAACAATAATTAATGCTGTTGCTTTATGCTTACCTAATCTCGAGAATAGAAAATATCGTATATCCATCTTTATACTACGTTCGATTACATTTATCTATACGGTATATTTTTTCATGGTGTTTCTTCGATTTTTACCATTATCCGTTTTAGCAATTGCTTTTGCAGGTACAGGATTCCTTATGCTCACTCCATTGGTATTAATTTTCATTCACATTGATACGCTCAATAAAGACATGAAATATCTAGCTCAGTATTTTGCTAAGAAAAAACTGCTGATTCTATCGATTGCTTTCACTTTACTTATCCCTTTAATAATTCATGTGAAGTTTTACAAGGATAAGCTTGTGTTGCACGAAACTCTTGACTTTGTTTATTCACCAGATTATTCGAAGGATAAAAAGATCAATAGAAGTTCCATTGACCGTACTTTGTCCACGATCAAAATGCAGAAAAAATCAAGAAATGATTTTATTTATGAAAATACTCGCATTCCATATGTTTCATCATATTTTACTTGGTTAGTACTTGATAACCTTACCTTATCTAGGCAGAAGTTGAATGATATTGAACGTGTAATTTATGGAGTAGAACAGATCTATCAACCACCAATACAACATAAGAACAAGAACGTAGTCATAACGAATATAGAATCTTCAAGTACTTATGATGAAGCCCAAGGTGTATGGAAGTCATGGGTAGATGTTGAGATTTCAAATACCACAGAAAACAGACTAGCCGAGTATTCTACAGCATTTGAATTGCCTGATGGTTGTTTTATCAGTGATTATTATTTGTATGTAGGAGATAGAAAGGAATACGGAATTCTTGCTGAGAAGAAATCTGCCATGTGGCTGTTTACTCAAATTAAAAATGAGAGTAGAGATCCAGGAATTCTATATTATTTGACTGGGAATCGAATTGGGTTTAAAGTATTCCCTTTTGCAAGTAAAGAAGTACGAAGAACAGGGATAGAATTTTTACATAAGGATCCTTTTACATTAGAATTTGATGGAAATACCTTGTCACTTGGCGAAAAGGATACATATCTAAGTGAGATAGTAGATACCGAAGATTTGGTTTATATCCCTGCAGAATCGAAGAATAAATTAGAAAAGGTACAACGTATTCCATATATTCATTTTATTGTTGATGCTTCAATATCGAGTAAAGAATATAGAAATGATTTACAGCATGTAATCGAACAGTTATCTCAACAGAATAAGGAATTATCGGCTGGTGCCAAGATTAGCTTTGTTGACTCTTATGTAAACACAATGAACTTGTCGGAAAATTGGAAAGAAGCTTACGAAGAACAATCATTTGAGGGAGGTTTTAACTTAGATTTTGCATTACGAAAAAACCTCACACAGCGTAATGTCGATAACACATATCCAATTTATGTTGTTGTCACCGATTCATTGAATGGTGCAATAGTAAATAAGGATTTCGCTGATTTACAATTTGCCTTCCCTGAGAGCGAGTCGTTTTACTCGCTTGATGAAAGTTTCAATCTGAACCTTCATTCTTTCATTGGAAATCCACTTCAAATAATCGAAGGAATAACTGATCTGGAACTTGATCATAGTGTATTGAGATATCCAATGGAAGATGGTTCTTTTGCTTATATCAGTAACAATAACGAGTCAAGTTTTATCTTAAAAAACACCATTTTTGATGTGGAAGATCTTGACATTCAAGTTAAAAACTGGGAGTCAGCGCTGAAATTGCAAGGTCAATGGAGGACACATGTTCTTCATCCTAAAATGGCTGATAAAAAATGGTTGAATTTAGTAAGACAAAGTTTTAGATCGAGAATCATGACGCCATTAACTTCATACATAGTTGTAGAAAATGAAGCTCAAAAAGCGATGTTATTAAAAAAGCAAGAGCAAGTTTTAAAGGCAAAAAAGACTTTGGATTTAGACGAAGAATCCATGCGTATGAGCGAACCAGGTTTGCTGATTTTTATTGGTTGTTTTCTACTGTTTTATGTGATTAGACAAAAACGAAAGATTCAATCTATTTAAGATTTTTTGGGCTCGAGCCCAAAAATAACAACGAAGTCTATGCTTTCAGTGCAAAGAAAAATACTGAATTGAAGTATTTATTTGTTGAGTTTTTTCATTTATCTGAATCAAGTAAAAGTATCTATTCACAACTGAATTCGTACTTTTAGTGAATATTATATATTAGAAATTATATGAATACATTAGTTAAACTATTTTATTCTGCAAGATTTGGTTTATATTTGGGATTATGGAAAAAACGAATACTAGAATAGAAAGTGTAATTACTAAAATTCAAGAATTTAAGACGTCCATAAGTCAGCTCAAAAGTGAGCGAGATGAATTAAAATCAAGAATCACACAACTTGAAAAAGAGAAAGCAGAATTAATGAGCACCCAGCCTACAATGAACGTGAGTAAGTCGAAAGAAATAAAAGAGGAGATTGACAAGCAAGTTCAAGAGTTGGATGCCTGCCTAGATATGTTGAAAACTATATAAAATGGACAATCTTATTAAGTCAAATATAACGATTGGTGGTAAAGAGTTTCCTGTTAAACTTAGTAAAAAGGAACAGAAACATGTGCAGACTATCGAAAAAGAGATTGCCGATAAAATAAAAGCTTTTCAACAACATTATGCAAATATGAGTATGCAAGATTGTCTATCGATGATATGCATTGAACAAGCGTTCAACATACATAATAATAAAGGAAATAGTGAAGTCGCTGTTTCTAAAGTACTGGACACATTAGAACAAGAATTAGCTAAATAGTCTTAGCTAATCTGTTATTCTCTTTTATATTTTTGGAGTGATTATTATTAATATATCTATTAGGCAAAAGATGTCTGATAGGCAAATTTTATATATAATGGGATTAGCAACAGGAGCTATTATTGGATTAGTAGCTGGTGCATTATTGGGATTTTTGGTAGTGTTTTTTACTATGAGAAATCTGAATAAAAATAAGATTAATGAAATAAATAAGAAGGCAGATCTTACGCTTAAAGAAGCGGAATTAACTGCAAAAAGAAAGATTGATGACGCAGAAACTAAAGCAGAAAAAATAACTGCGACTGCTGAACAAAAACACGATAAGATAAAGCAAAAGAAGATTAGCGAAGCAAAGGAAAGGTATTCAAAAATGAAGTCTGAATTTGAATCGGAGAAAGCCAATCATAAAGTGCAATTGAAAGAGCGTGAGATGGAAGTTAAGTCAGCGGAAAAGGACCTTCAATCTAAAAGGGATAAGTTAAGAAACGAGTCAGAAAATCTGGAGGGAGAGCGTGTAGAATTAAAGACGATCAAAGATAATCTAGAGAAACAAGTGCGAATTGTTACTAAGAAGAAAGAAGAACTTGATAAGGCGAATGAAGAGAGAATCAGAGTTTTAGAAAATGTTTCTAAGTTGACTGAAGCAGAGGCAAAGGATCAATTGTTAGAAGCGGTTCGTGCAAAAGCAGAAACATCAGCTTTAGCGATTGAAAAAGAGGCAGTAGAAAGAGCTCAAGCTAATGCAAATAAGCAAGCGAAAAAGATTGTTATACAGTCCATTCAAAGAATGTGTGCTGAGTATACAATTGAAAATACAGTGTCAGTATTTAACCTGGAAAGTGATGACATTAAAGGTCAAATTATCGGAAGGGAAGGAAGGAATATTCGAGCATTGGAAGCTGCGACAGGAGCTGAAATTGTTGTTGATGATACACCTGAAGCAATCGTAATCAGTAGTTTTGACCCTATTCGAAGAGAGATATGTCGATTGGCATTGAAAAGGTTAGTTGCTGATGGTAGAATTCACCCAACAAAGATAGAAGAAATCGTTGCTAAGACTAAGAAACAATTAACAGAACAGATAATTGAGATAGGGGAGCGAACGGTTATTGATTTGGATATACATGGCTTAGATCCATACATGGTCAAGATGGTAGGAAGAATGAGATATCGTTCATCTTACGGACAGAATTTATTAAAGCACAGTATAGAGACGGCACACTTGTGTGCGATTATGGCTAGCGAATTGGGATTGTCTCCAAAGCAAGCTAAGATGGCTAAAAGAGCAGGATTATTACACGATATAGGGAAAGTTGCAGAAGAAGAAAGTGAATTATCTCACGCGATATTGGGGATGAAATTGTGTGAAAAATATAAGGAACATGCAGTTGTTATAAACGCAGTAGGAGCTCACCATGATGAGGTAGAGATGAATAATATATTATCTCCTATTGTACAGGCATGTGACGCAATTAGTGGAGCAAGACCAGGAGCAAGGAGAGAGATTCTAGAAAGTTATCTTGAAAGAATCGGAGAATTAGAAGAGTTAGCGATGGGATATGATGGTGTTCAGAAAGCATATGCTTTACAAGCGGGAAGGGAGTTAAGAGTGATCGTAGAAAGTGAGAAAGTGACTGATAACTATGCAGATGATTTATCATTTATGATATCTCAGAAGATACAAGACGAGATGCAATACCCAGGTCAAGTAAAAGTGACTGTAATCCGAGAGAAAAGAGCGATATCATTTGCTAGATAATGAATCTGATTATTTTTTAAAATAAAACTTTTGGCCTTGGTGTTAATCTATTAACATCAAGGCTTTTTTTATGAAACACTTAACACACTTATTTATTCTTTTTTTTCTTGCGAGCATATCTTTACATGGGCAAGATTATTTTGAATTGGATTCCACGCAATACACATTAGGTGTAAATACTAGATATCTTAATTCTGTGTCTACCATTCAGTACGGTGGGAATGACTATTCTTATAATTTAGATCAGCAATCTATAGGCCTTAGAGTAAGATATAAAAAGGCAGCTTTGGTCCTTAGCGTAGCTGGTTTTCCTGTATTTGAAGGACAGAATAGACCAACCTCCAGATTAGGTGGCGTTTTACGATTTTATCCCAAGAATATGTATTTTAAGATCGATGGATCTTATATGTCACATAACTATTCATTATTTGATTACATTAGAAATTTTAATAGTTCTTTTAATAGCGATTTATTAGTGTTAAATCTTGACCTTCATGGTATGTATATGTTCAATAAGAACAAAATAGATTTACGTTCTTTTTTCGCATTTAGAAACCAACAATTGAAGTCAGCTGGATCCTGGGCTATTCACACATATATAAAATCATCTTTTGTTCAAAATGATGTAGAAACTCTCATAGGATTAGGATTTAATCAAGAAATTATTCCAGATAATATGGTGCATAACAGATTTGGTTTAGGTTTTGGATATCTCTATTCACTTAAGATTTATAAGAATCTTCATTGGGCAAATATGCTAAGTCTAGCAAATGAATTTCACTATTCTAAAACTTATGGAGATAATAACTCTGGTCAAAATACCGATTTTATAACTCTACTTAAACCACACGCTTTTAGTTGTATTAGCTATAATTACAATAAAATGTATCTTGGACTGCAGTTCGAATACTTCCCTAGTCAAAGGTCTTCATTATCTGAAAATAGTTATACACTTGAGTTTTTTAGTATTCGTTTGTCAGCAGGTTATAGATGGTAATATGGCTTCCGCCCAAAGGGGTGTTTTTAAAATCAATAGAATGTTTTGCAATACATGTTTTAAATTTTATAAAGGAAAAATATGACTAACAGGTATATTCTAATCTTGTTTACTTGGGTTTTCTCTTTTACTCTTCTTGTCGCTCAAGAACAAGAAATGGCACCTGATCCCATATATTCAGAGAATGAAGTACCCGAAGAATATGTTGATGAAAATGAAATATTTCGAAAGAATACAAATAATGAAAAATGCTATTTAGTTCATTCTGAAGGTAAATATGGTTTAGAAGTCAATGGGAAAATCATTGTACCCATGGAATATGAATTGAAGAAAAATATAAACTATTCCTTTTTTGTTTTAAAGAAAAATAAAGTAGAAGGTCTTTATGATGCAAATAATTTGAAATGGTTAGTTGAACTTGACACTAATTCTATAGATCACGTCGCCAATAAATTCTTTGTTATTTCTAATGAATACAATTCTACAGTGCTAAATGCTAATGGAGAAGAATTGTTAAAGGACTTTATATCCATTGAATATAATAACGATTGTAATTTTTTCATTTTAGGCAAAAAAGTAAAAAAGGATATAAAATTTGCACTTTTTTCTACTCGAAAGAATGATTTTATATTGGATTATAAATATGCGTATATTAAACATATAGTTAACTCAAGTTTAGTCGGAATAAAGAAAAAAGATACATATACTTTATATGATCCAGTAAATGATAAATGGGGAAATAATAAGTATGATTCAGTATCTGGTTGTGGATTTACTCCTAAACGAAGAGTCATTGTTGAGCTAAATGGATTATATGGAGTAATTGATGAACAAGAAAATCAAATAATTCCTGTTGAGTACAAAGATGTTAAGGCATTGAATACTTTGCAGGAGGTCGTATTTACTGCAACTAATGAAAGTGAAGAAATAGATGTTTATCAAAACAATGGAAGGATGATGTTACATCATATCGATAATATTGAAAGAACACCTGCTCATAAGTTGAAGATAACAAAAAAAGGGAAATTTGGATTATGCGAAATAAAAAATGACTCATTGATAAATCTAGCTCGGCCTATTTATGATGAAGTAGAGACGATATATAAAGCTTCTGTTGTAAGAAAGGGTGAGCTTTATGATTTAATTTGTGAGGGCAATAAGGATTCTGATTTAGTATTCCCTTTTACAAAAGTACAAAGTACGATGAATGGTACAATATTAGTAACACAAGATGGAGTCGTTTCTTTATTTAATAAAAATGAGTGTAAATTAGGTAAACATTCGGAATATACTTCTATCGAAGAGGTAGATAAAATGTATAAAGGTTGGAGAAAATATAGAGCATATAATTATTTAAAAGCTCAGAAAGGAGATAGTGGTTATTATCTTTTGGATTATCAATTAAATCTTGAAAGTCAGCGTACTTTTCATGAAATTATTAAATCGCAAATAAGCTATATTTTCTATGAAGATGTGAATGGTATGATTGGAGTTTATGATGCATTATCTGATAAAGATGTCTTAGAAGCTATTTATGATTCTGTAGAATTTCATGGAGCAGATATCTATCTTTATAGTGATGGGAAAAAAGCGTCATTTAAGGATGGTGAAGTAATTTTTAAATAGCCCATCAGTATAAAATTTCTTTTTTGTGTACCTTGAAAATTTAATTACTACTTTATAAAATAATACAAGTCATCCCTCGAAACTATCTGCTTTTTCCCCACTTTATAAGATTCTATAAATGATTTTGGAAAACGGGTTTTCTTCTTTTGATTCCATTTAAATTCCCATATATTCAATAAGCCATCTTTCTCTTGAACTAGATCAACTTCAGCACCATCATAGGTCCTCCAGAAATAGTACTCTTTTAAATCATTTTCAAATAAATTTCTTTTCATTATTTCCGAAATGCAGAAGTTTTCCCACAAAGCTCCTACATCACTTCTACTTTCTATAGGGTTGAAATTATTAATCAATGCATTGCGCAAACCATTATCAAAGAAGAAATATTTTTTCTTTTTCTTTAATTCGTTGCTTTGGTTTCGGCTGTAAGATGAAAGAGAAAAAATGATAAACATCTTTTCAAGAACATCTAAGTACTTATCTACTGTTTGCCGTGCAACTTGAAATTCATTAGCTATATTACTTGACGAAATTTCTGATCCAACAGTATAGGCCAAGTACTGTATGATTTTTCTAAGTAAATGTGATTGACGAATTTCATCAAAAATCAATACGTCTTTAAACATATAATCTGAAGATATTTGATATAGTTTCTCTTTTTTAAGACTGTGGTCTGAGGTGTATATCTCCGGATACAATCCATATACTAGAATACTTTCAAATTTTTCTTGAATTTCTAACAAGTTCTCAGTATTCGAATATACTTCATTCAAACTTAATGGGTGCATTTTTAAACTTATATTCCTGCCCGTTAAAGGCTCTAACAATTTGTCAGTTAGTTCGAAACTCGAAGAACTAGTAACGATAAGTTTAAATTGAGGTAACTCATCATGAATGAATTTTAAAATCTTTCCGATGTTATCAATTGTTTGACCTTCGTCCAAACATATATATTTATTGTTCCCAAAAAATGATGAGATTTTATCTGCATTAAATTCGGATAATGCTGATTTTACGAATGAGTTTTCACAATTGTAATAAATAGCATTTTCGGTATTCTTAACAAAGGATTTAATAAATGTTGTTTTACCTATTTGCCTTGCACCATAGATTAGGATGACTTCATGACGAGAAAGCCATTTATTAAATTTATGTTTTATTTTCCTGTTAAATTCCATCTTAATTATTCCCCTCAAATATACTGTTTTTCATTGGGGTTCACACTTTTACGCCTAAAATTGTAACTATACTTACGAAATTACGCTTAAAAATGTAACTACACTTACGAAATTACGCCTAAAATTGTAATTATACTTAAATAATGATGCCTAAAAATGGTGTGATATATACGAGAGTACGCCTGAAGTTGCAGTTATACTGGTGGATTTAGACTCTTTGCGTATACATTTCTCCAGTAATATCTAAAACGAAAAAAGCTCATTACTTTCGTAACGAGCTTTTCCTTTGGGCTTGACCCAAAATCTTTTTATACCTTCAGATTAATATCTATAATATTCTGGCTTGTACGGCCCTTCAGGTTTTACATTAATATACTCTGCTTGATCTTGTGAAAGTTCTTCTAACTCCACACCAATCTTTGCCAAGTGTAATCTTGCAACTTTTTCATCCAAGTGCTTAGGAAGTGTGTATACTTGATTTTCGTAATTAGCACTATTGTTCCATAATTCCAATTGCGCCAATACTTGATTTGTAAATGAATTACTCATCACAAATGACGGGTGACCAGTCGCACAACCAAGATTTACCAATCTACCTTCAGCCAAAACGATTACATCTTTTCCATTCAATGTGTACTTGTCAACTTGTGGTTTGATTTCAATTTTTGAACTTCCATGAGTTTCATTTAACCAAGCCATGTCGATTTCATTATCAAAGTCACCAATGTTACAAACAATCGTTTTATCATTCATCATTTCGAAATGCTGCTTACTTAAAATATCCTTATTTCCAGTTGCAGTAACTACTATGTTTGCATCTTGAAGAGCAGTAGACATTTTCTTAACAGCGAAACCATCCATTGCTGCTTGAAGTGCACATATAGGATCGATCTCTGTTACAATTACTCGAGCACCCGCACCTCTTAAAGAAGCCGCAGATCCTTTTCCTACATCACCGTATCCTGCTACTACTGCTACTTTACCAGCAATCATAACATCAGTTGCTCTACGTATTGCATCAACACATGATTCTTTACATCCGTATTTGTTGTCAAATTTTGACTTAGTTACTGAATCATTAATATTGATCGCAGGCATTGTCAATGTACCATTTATAACTCTTTCATACAATCTGTGTACTCCAGTTGTCGTCTCTTCAGAAAGTCCTTTTATTTCTTTAACAAGCTCCGGATTGTGATCAAGTACCATATTTGTTAAATCACCTCCATCATCAAGAATCATATTAAGTGGCTTACCTCCTTCAAATCCGTATAATGTTTGAGCTATACACCAATCAAATTCTTCTTCATTCATTCCTTTCCAAGCATAAACAGGAACACCAGTTGCTGCAATCGCTGCAGCTGCATGATCTTGTGTAGAGAAAATATTACATGATGACCATGTAACTTCTGCACCTAAATCTACTAAAGTCTCAATTAATACAGCAGTTTGAATCGTCATGTGAAGACAACCCGCAATTCTTGCTCCAGCAAGTGGATTCTTCCCTTTAAATTCTTCTCTTAATGCCATTAATCCTGGCATTTCAGCTTCTGCTAATTCGATTTCTTTTCTTCCCCAATCCGCTAGATTGATGTCTTTTACTTTGTAACTTGTATTGTTATCTACAGCTTGCATAAATATATTTTAAAATTTGCCGCAAAGATATATAATTCAGCTAATTATATCTCTATTTGGTGGCTATGAATTATTGTTCCACCTCTATAACCAATGCCAGGAATTATAGTTCCATCTTTTGCAATTTTATCAATTAATCCTCTTTGTACAGTTTCGACCAAAATGAATTGCTCACCGATGTCTTCACTGTATTCGATTGTTAAATTCATGGAATTATTCTTAACATCCCCATAAAACTGTATTCCCCCTCTGGGCCTAACTTTAACCTTTTCTCCCCTTAGTTCTATATTTTTGGCTTCCGCCAAAACTTCTCCCGCAATTCGAACACGCAAAACTTCTTTATCAGAACTTATTTTTATTATACTCGTAACTAATTTATCTAAGGTGTCTTTTGTTACTGAGTATGTGATAGGGGAAATCAACCCTAGTTCGCTTTCAGCTACAAATTGATTAGATATTAATTCTGCATCAGGAAAATACCTTTTTTCTACTTTGTCCAATATATTATCCCGAGTTATTATTCTTTCTCCATCTGAATCATTCATGTAAAACCAATTAGCTTGATATGGCTGATTTTCACTTATCGTTGAACTCATATGACCTCGTATTAAAGAAAGTACAAAAAGACAAATTAAAATCAAGCTCCATAATCGAGGACCTTCTTTAAAAATCGGTAAACACATTACTAAGAAAAATGAATATACTACAATTGGCAAAAAGGGTGCTCCCAAAGAAAAAACAGTATAAAAAAGGTAAACCAATGGACTCCAAACAATAACTGGTATTACTAACGAAATCGCATCTATCCATAACTTCCTGTTATTCGGCACAATTCTTCGAAGCTGTTGAAAGAGCAAGAAAGCAAATAGCGGAAGTACTATGAAGTAACTACCTGTAGGAATGTAAACAAGTGAAATACCAGCAATAATTAAAAGAAAAATCATTCCTCCCAAATGAAAGTTAATAACCCGATCTTCTTTTTTCTTTTGACTAAAAGCGAAAAATTGAAATAGCAATGTTGAAAGAGCAAGAAAACACAATATATACTGGGAAGAATTGTAAAAATTATTATCATAGAATGCAGAATAATGAGGGTAAGCTTTTACTATAATCCATCCTAATCCAAAACTTAGTAGCATGCTACCAACGATTAGTAAAATCGCACCTAAAATCCCTGTCAAAATAGAGGTTATTTTCTTCTTTTCGCTTACCAATGGCACATATATAAAGAATAATACTATGCTGCAAATCCAAAATACAATATTCCAATAAGGTCTATATTGGATGCTATGACTTCCTAAAGTATTGAAATACGTCATATTATAATCATGAGTATTTTCCAAAGAATCATTACCCAACTTATCCATCAGCTGTGCTATTAACTTTCCATGATGATAAAAACTTCCTGCGTCAATGTTTGAAGGAGAATCCGTCATTGAATGATAAGTGACATAATTGTCTATCATTGCGAGTGAAATGCCTCCTATATCGAGCTTTTTAAAGTGTGTAAAATCTGTATCATTAGGCATTAATCTATATACATCATACATCAGTGAACTAGCAAATGAATGCTCTAAATCTAAAAATAGATCCATTATATGGTTGTTCTTTTCATTTGGTTCAAAGCCTAATACTGGTCCTGCGTTTCCTCGAGCTTCAAAATTGAAAAGGTAATCAAGTTTTGGGGCTAATGG
>CAYOIL010000027.1:0-9364 GCA_964403985.1 uncultured Saprospiraceae bacterium | reverse complement strand
AAGTTGTAAATAATGAGGCTCCACTTAGTCCTGTTTCCTCTCCATCTGTTATGATAAAAACAATGTCGTTTTCGTAAGATTTATCTTTCGTGGTTTCCATCAAAGATAACATGGCTGCAACAGGTGCTCCATCATCAGCGGCACCTGGGGTGTTAGGTTGAGAGTCATAGTGCGCGGCAAAGGCAATTGTACCTTTCGGGTTACTTCCTTTTTTTGTAATAATTATATTTCGAATATCTGAAATAATTACATGCCCCCACCGATTTTGATGATCAACTAATGTGTCAAGTTTTACAGTTAAACCCATTGATCTTGCCTGATCTGCAATATATTCTCTTACTTTATTATGTTCTGCTGTGCCTATAGGATGAGGCGCAGAAGCAATTTTTTCTAAATGCATTTCTGCAATTTTTAGATTAAATTGAGCATCATCATATTTTGGACTTGGAGCTTGATATAAAATATAGCTGACATAAGCAGTTACTAATAAAAGTACTATACACAGTGAGGGAATTATATTCTTATTCATAAATTTCGCTTTGTATTGCCAAGATAAATAATACTACATTCTTAATAACCTGAGTTCAGGATTAATTGCGATGGCGAAAATCAAAGAAAACTCCTTAATCTTGGCATTTTGTTGAAAATGTGGCAGGCTATCTTGAAATAAAACAACAACGAAGAATTCTTTTATTGCACTACAAATTGTTGCTTTAACCTTTGAGTTTTCAATTAATCACTTGTTTCATATTGAATATAAAACGCTTATAATCAGACATGAAAATTGCGAGCTAGTATTCCGTAACTCAGGTTAATATTTGATTTTGTTAAGAATTATAGAGGTTAATGTTTTTGGTTTTGGGTTAAACCCAAAATCAATTTATTGGCAGTTACATAGCTTTTGTATAATCTCTATCCTTTTATTCGTTTTGAAGCTCGCTTTTTTTGAAAAAACTTCTGAAGTATTTCTTTACATTCAGCTTCCATTATCCCATAAGCAAGAGTTGTCTTGGGATGTAACAATTCTTTTCCGTATTTCATGAACCCCCTTTTTTCATCTGCCGCACCAAATACTACTTTACCTATTTTAGACCAATATAGCGCACCGCTGCACATCATACAAGGTTCAAGAGTAACATATATAGTTGCTTCAGATAAATATTTTATTCCCATATGCGAAGTTGCTGAACTGATGGCCAATATTTCGGCATGTGCGGTAACATCAGTTAATAACTCTGTTTGATTATGTGCTCTAGAAATAATTTGATTATTAAGAACTATGACGGCACCCACAGGTACTTCATTAGAATCATAAGCTTTTTGGGCTTCCGCCAAAGCTTGTTTCATAAAATATTCTTCGTTAAACGGCTGTAATAAACTCATATTCAACTTTATTTAAAAATAATCCTTGCGGTGGAGCGCTTAAACTTTTCGGTAATCTTTTTTGATTGTCTAGTGCTTCTTTAACTTCTTCTAATGTCAAATCACCTTTGCTTACTAAAATACAAGTCCCTACTATTAATCGAATCATTCCCCTTAAAAAGCGATCACTTTCAACATGAAGAATGTATTGTTTTGTCTCGTTGTTTTCGATCCATTGGCATTTAGTCAAATTACACTTCATCGTTTTATTATCTGCATGCGCTTTGCAAAAAGGTGCAAACTCTTCATAATTTAAAAGTAATCGTGCAGTTTTATTTAAGTCTTCTATAGTTATGTTCTTCAATTCAAGAATTCGTGAAGAATATTTAAGTAGAAATGGAGACTTGTGGGAGTGCGCATAGTATATATATCCTCTTTTTATCGCGTCAAATCTAGCGTGCGCCTCCTTATGTACTTTTTGGTATCTTAAAATTGCAATGGATTTTGGCACAATAGAATTTGCCCTAAAAATTATATTTTCAGAAATTTCTGGTAGATCAACATGGAAAAAAAAACTACTTGCATGAACCCCAGTATCAGTTCTACCACAACCTAAAATCTGGACATCTTCTCTACAAATTGTAGAAAAAGCCTCCTCTATTGTTTGCTGAACACTTATTGAGTTGTTTTGTCTTTGCCAACCATGAAAAGGACTTCCGTCATAACTTATTTCTATAAAATAGCGAGGCATAAATTATATTAAGCTGGAACTAGGTTTGTTGTTTCATCAAATAGTGGGAATTGACTCATTTTAGCATGAACTTTCGAAGCTAAATCTTTTAATTTGCTTTCATTTTCGGCATTCATCAATGCATAATCAATCCATTCTACAATTTGCTTACAATCTGCTTCTTTTACCCCACGAGATGTAATTGCTGACGATCCTACTCGAATTCCAGATGTTACAAATGGGCTTTTGTCATCGAAAGGGACCATATTTTTATTAATGGTAATATCAGCTAACCCAAGCGCAAATTCAGCAGCTTTGCCTGTAATTCCCTTGTTACGAAGGTCGATTAACATCAAGTGATTGTCTGTTCCTCCTGAAATGATTTCGTATCTTAAATCTGCAAATGTAGAAGCCATAGCTTGCGCGTTCTTTATCACCTGATTCGCATAAATTCCGAACCCATCACTTAATGCTTCATTGAATGCAACGGCTTTCGACGCAATAACATGTTCTAACGGTCCTCCTTGCATTCCAGGAAAAACACCACTATTTAGAATCGACGACATCTTAATAGGATTCCCTTTTTTAGTAGTCCTTCCCCATGGGTTATCGAAATTTTTACCCATCATTATTATCCCTCCTCTTGGTCCTCTCAATGTTTTATGAGTGGTAGAAGTGGTAATATGACAATGATGTAATGGATCGTTTAATTTACCTTTTGCAATAAGTCCTGCAGGATGTGCAATGTCAGCAAGTAATAAAGCACCTACTTCATCAGCTATTTTTCTAAATCTAGCATAGTCCCAGTCTCTTGCATAGGCAGAAGCTCCACAAACAATCAGTTTCGGCTGAACATCTTTGGCTTTTGCTTCGACTTTATCCATATCAATCAGTCCTGTTTCTTTTTCAACTCCATAAAAATGTGGGTCAAAATGTTTTCCACTGAAATTTACAGGAGATCCATGTGATAAATGGCCGCCATGGGATAAATCAAATCCTAATATTTTATCTCCGGGCTTTAAAACAGCTAAAAATACAGCAGCGTTTGCTTGTGCACCAGAATGGGGTTGAACGTTAGCGTATTCAGCACCAAATAATGTCTTTAATCTTTCAATTGCCAATGTTTCCACTTGATCAACAACCTCACAACCTCCGTAATACCGCTTCCCAGGATAACCTTCTGCGTATTTATTAGTTAATACAGAACCCATAGCTTTTATAACTGCGGGACTTGCAAAGTTTTCAGAAGCAATTAACTCAACACCATTGATTTGACGTTTTTTTTCTTGTTCTATTAGTTGAAAAATATGATCAGTCATCTTTCTAATTTTCAGATTTTATTTGTGAATCGCAAAGGTATACAATTAAGACAAATTATATATCTATTAATACATCGTATAAGATGTAATAATTGCTATTCTATGCAAACAAATAATATTATTTTCAACACGATTTAATTTTAACAGAACAAAAAAATGAAGATAACTTCTGCCTATAATTAAAGTATGTTTTTTTTAAAAAAATAATTGATCATTTTAAAATACAATATTCTTTCGTACAGAATGTTATAAAAGTAAATCATCATCTTAATGAATAGACTACTATTGCTACTTTTAGTGGCCAATTACGCTTATGCCCAACCTATAACAACTGAAATTCTTGAGCAGAAAAAATGGGTATTACATACTAATCTGAACCTTCCTGCTGCAAAGTTTCATTTTGCAAATTCCACTGATCCGCATGATGCATTTGGTTATCTAGAATTATTTTCTTCATATGGGGTAGGACTTTCATTAAATTATGGAACAGTTACTTTTGTAAGAGATATTGAAAATGATAAAATTTTACATAATGAAACAGAATTTGCCAACATTGTAGGTTTTCAATGTGGCTTGCTGTTTTCGAGTAAAATTGATGACAACACACCTTCTAATTTTAATAATCTAGCGATTTATTCTGGAATGAATATTTTGGATCTTCAATTAGGTGTTGGTTATGAATTAGGGGTAAAAATAGAAAGTTCAAATGGTTGGTTTGCAACATTATCGTATGGAATCCCTCTTTATACAATATCAAGGAAGGCGTCATTTATATTCGATAAAAAGAAAGCTAAGTATAAGTATGTAAAGGGAAATGTAGCTATGAACTGATTTCAGTTTCATTCGAATTGTAATTTAGACAGCGACTTCTTCTACAATTTATTGACCAAAGAGAAATTCAGATTTAGTCATTCATGATTTGCCACAGTTTATCTTTTAAGGCCAATAGTCCTTTTTGACTAACGGATGAAAAATACAGATATTCTATTCCTTCTGGAATGTCTGGCTCAAGTAACTCTTTTAATTCATCGTCTATAAGATCTTCTTTACTAATTCCCAAAAGACGTGGTTTATCTAGTAATTCTGGATTATACAATTCAAGTTCTCTTAACAAAGTTTTATACTCATCACCAATGTTTTCAGTATCTGCTGGAACAATAAATAAAAGGACTGAATTTCTTTCAATATGTTTTAGAAATCGAATTCCAAGACCTTTTCCTTGGTGAGCGTTTTCGATAATTCCTGGAATATCTGCCATTATAAATGACTGATTGTTTCGATAAGAAACGATTCCCAGATTCGGTACTAAAGTTGTAAAAGGATAAGCACCTATTTTTGGTTTGGCAGCTGTGATGGAAGCCAGTAGAGTAGATTTACCCGCATTCGGAAAACCTACAAGTCCTACATCAGCTAATACTTTAAGCTCAAGGACTTTCCACTCCATTTTGCCATCTTCACCAGTTTGGGCAAATCTAGGAGTCTGGTGAGTTGCGGATTTAAAATTACTGTTTCCTTTTCCTCCTCTTCCGCCAGCAACTAAAATAATCTCTTCGCCATCTTCGAAAATTTCACAGAGTTGTTCTCCAGTTTCAACATCCTTTGCTATTGTGCCTAAAGGAACATCTAAAATAATATCCTCTCCGTCAGCTCCAGTTTTATGAGAAGCTCCTCCATTGAATCCATTTCCAGCAATGACATGCTTTTTATATTTCAATGGAAGTAATGTCCACATCTGTTTATTCCCTCGAATAATTATGTGACCTCCTCTTCCGCCATCTCCGCCATCAGGTCCTCCCTTAGCAGTTAAGCGATCTCTATGAAAATGTGTAGAGCCAGCTCCGCCAGAACCGGTACGGCAGCAAATTTTTACATAATCTACAAAATTCTCATTTGCCATAAGTCGGATGAAGTTTTGTTATTTTTTGGGTTAAACCCAAAATATTTTGGGCGAAAGCCCATAAACTTGAATTAAAGACTTTCAATTTTTGAAGCTAATCGACTAAATATTTCATCTATTGTACCTTGACCTTCAAGTGTTATAGATTTACTTTGCTTGTCATAATAGTTGTAAACAGGGGAAGTTTCAGCCTTATAAACTGCTATTCTATTTCGTATAACCGCTTCGTTAGCATCATCTTTTCTTCCACTTGTTTTTCCTCTTTCTAAAAGCCTCTTTACGATTTCCTCATCTTCTACGTTTAAAGCTATAAGTCCACTTACTGATTCTCCTCTTTCATCAAGAAACACATCAAGAGCTTCAGACTGTGCAATAGTACGAGGAAAACCGTCGAATATAAAGCCCTTAGCATTTGGATGCATATTCACTTTGTTTTTTAACATACCGATAGTCACACTATCAGGGACTAATTGCCCTTTGTCCATGTATGACTGTGCCTCTATGCCCAACTCAGTTTTGTTACCTATCTCATATCGAAACAGGTCTCCAGTTGAAATGTGTACCATATCGAATTTTTCGACAATATGTTTAGCTTGTGTACCCTTGCCTGAGCCAGGAGGTCCAAAGAGTATTAAATGTTTCATTTTAGTTGTTATTTGTGATTTACCCACAATATTAAATATAAAGTCTAACAAATAGTTCCTAATTTTAGCAAAAGCAGACATCTTCTATTAACTTATTTTAAATTTTCACTTTCAAAGTGGGTAAAATACATATTTTATTTACATTTATAGTATATTGTTTAGAATTGAAAATTCATAGGAATTTTGAATAAGTTACTATTTAAATTGAACATTTTGGAAACATTTTCACCTTCATTTTAAAGTTCTAGCAATGAAATTGGCTTAAAGGTTAAATTTCGTTATATTTGCGGAGCTTTTGTATCTGAGGGAACGAATCGTTCCCTTTTTTAATTAATAATGGTGATAGAAGATAAAGTAAAAGCATTACTTGAGGAAAAATTTCTTGAAGAAGATTATAAAGATTGTTTTACTATTGAAGTAAAACAGAATAATTCTAAAGTGCAAGTTTTTATCGACAGTGATAACGAGCTCAGTCTTGCTCGCTGTACCAAAATTAGCAGATATTTAGAGGCTATAATTGATGAAAAGGGTTGGTTGGGTCCAAAATATATTTTGGAAGTTTCATCACCCGGAGCAAGTAAGCCTTTAGTTGAAAGGCAATATAAAAAGCATGTTGGACGAAAGGTTTCAATAGAGTTAAAAGATACCGAAGAAATAGTTGAAGGAGAATTGAAGGAAGTATCAGATGATAAGTTATGTGTTTTCTATATAGAAATACACAAGGAAAAGAAAAGAAAGATAAAAACGGAAATTAATCGTTGGATTGATTTCTTATACATTAATAAAATAAAAGTCATAATCAGTTTTTAAGACAGGCTTATGAATTTAGTAGACGTATTCTCGGAATTTAAGGGAAGTAAAAATATTGATAGACCGACTATGGTTAGGGTACTGGAAGATGTATTCAGAACCTTGATCAAGAAAAAGTACGGTAGTGATGATAATTTCGATGTCATTGTAAATACAAATGGTGACCTTGAGATGTGGAGGGTGAGAGAAATTGTGCCAGATGGTGAGGTGACTGACGATAAGAGTGAAATCTCAATATCTGAGGCTCTTAGTATCGACGACGATTATGAACCAGGAGAAGAGTGTTATGAAGAAATTGGTTTAGCAGATTTTGGACGTAGGTCCATTATGGCAGCTAGGCAAACTCTTATTTCTAGAATCATGGACCTTGAAAAGGATGATATTTTCAAGAGATATGAAGATAGAATGGGTGAAATAGTTCTTGGTGAAGTGCATCAGATTTTGAAAAGAGAATTACTTGTAATTGATGATGTTACAGGAAATGAACTTGTATTGCCTAGAAATGAAATGATAAGAGGCGATTATTACCGTAAAGGTGATATGGTGAGAGGAGTGATTAAAAGAGTTGAAATGAAAAACAATGCTCCTTTGATCGTAATGTCAAGAACTAGTGAAAAATTCCTTGAAAAATTGATGGAGCAAGAAGTTCCTGAAATAGAAGATGGATTGATTATAGTTAAAAAGATTGTAAGAATTCCAGGTGAAAGAGCAAAAGTAGCGGTAGAATCATACGATGATAGAATAGATCCAGTAGGAGCTTGTGTAGGTATGAAAGGGTCAAGAATTCACGGTATTGTTCGAGAACTGAAAAATGAAAACATAGATATTGTTAATTTTACAACAAACAATATTCTTTATATACAAAGATCTTTAACTCCTGCTAAAGTTACAAACATAGAGCTTGATAACGAAGGTATGAAAGCTGCAGTTTCAATGAAAGCTGATCAAGTTTCTTTAGCTATTGGAAAAGGAGGAAGTAACATTAAATTGGCTTCTAGATTAACAGGATACGAAATTGATGTATATAGAGACAGTGAAGAATTCGAAATGGAAGATGTAGATCTTGACGAATTTACTGATGAAATCGAAGAGTGGGTAATTGATGAGTTGAAAACTATTGGTTGCGATACTGCCCGATCTGTACTAAATCTTAGCAAAGATGAATTGGTAAGAAGAACGGATCTAGAAGAAGAAACGATTACAGAAGTAATGAAAGTTTTAGCTGCGGAATTCGAAGAAGAAAAAGAAGAATAGAGAACTCAACTAACTTTAAAATAGAGTTCATAAAATAATAATAATACTGAATGGCATTAAGATTAGTCAAAATAGCAAAAGAGCTGAATGTAGCAACTTCTACTATTGTGGAATACCTGAGTAATGCAGGTTTTCAAATAGAGAACAAGCCGACAGCTAAGGTTTCTGATGAAATGTATCAGGAATTACAGAAGGAGTTTAGCTCCTCTGTTGCTGAAAAAGAAAAGGCTGACAAACTTATTATAGGTAGAGTAGCTACACCTAAAAAAGAGGTCGTAGAACAAAAACCTGTAACACCACCACCTCCTCCTGCTCCGCCGGTGGAGAAGGCTCCAGTAGTTGAGAAACCAGTAGAAACTCCACCAGCAAAAGATGCTGAAGAAGTTCCAAAAGTAAAATCAACAAATCAGGAAGAACCTAAGAAAGATAGAATTGTACCTGGATTAAAGGTATTAGGTAAAATAGATCTTGATGCAAACAAGAGAAAACCTAAGCCACCTAAAGAAGAACCTAAAAAAGAGGTAAAGCAAGAGGTTGTTGTTCCTAAAAAGGAAGAAAAGCCACCTGTGAAAAAAGAAACTTCAGTACCAGCTGCAAAATCTACTACTGACAATAAACCACCAGAATCAACTCCTAAAAAAGATGAGGTTATAAGAGTAGAAGCTCCTCAATTGAAAGGTCTGAAAATTCTAGGAAAAGTTGATGCTTCGAAATTAAGCTCAGATAAACCTAAGAAGAAAAAAGAAACAAAAACAACTGGAAACAGAGCTTCATCGACTAGTGATGCAAACAAAAGAAGAAAAAGAACTCGTAAAAAAGTTTCTGCTGCTAACTATAGAAACCAAGGAAATAAAAACAGGCCTAAGAAAAAAGTAGAAGAAGTTAAAGAAGTTTCTCAAAAGGAAATAGAGGATAAGATCAAGGCTACTATGGCGAAAATGTCTCGCGCCGGTAAAAATAAGAGACAAAAGATTAGAAGAGAGAATAGAGACGATAAAAAAGAAAAGCTTGAAGCTAAAGAAGCTGAAGCTCAAACAGATGTAATCGAATTAACTGAGTTTATCTCAGTTTCTGAACTTTCGAATTTACTAGAAGTAAGCGTTTCGGAAGTGATAACAACTTGTATGAATCTTGGTGTAATTGTTTCAATAAACCAAAGGCTTGATGCTGAAATTATTGAATTAGTTGCTCAAGAGTTTGAACGTGAAGTATCTTTCATTTCTACAGAAGAAGAAGTAGATGAAGAGGAAGAAATAGTTGACGATCCAGCTGACCTTAGTCCGAGAGCGCCAATTGTAACAGTGATGGGACACGTTGATCATGGTAAGACTTCTTTATTGGATTATGT
>CAYOIL010000026.1:22693-23381 GCA_964403985.1 uncultured Saprospiraceae bacterium | reverse complement strand
TTCCTCCAATTCCAATAGAAATTGCTTCACGAAGATTTACTTTTGATTTAATAATTTTTATTTTTAATTAAATTATGTTTTTCGTTTTTAATACCCAATTTAGTCAAATTACAAAGAATATGTTCGGAATTAAAAAAAGAAAGTATTATTAATACTCTCCCCATAAAGACTAATTTAAAAGTTTTCTAATAAACCAATTCAATTCTTTTAACTCTTTTAAGTCGAATTCTGAATTAGACTATCTAACTCTTAACGAAACTAATGTAAAATCAATAATACCCTTAAGTTTTCGGCTTCCAATTACTTCTAACACATTTAGTCTAAACGAAGCTAAGTTAAATCTTCTAAGATTTTATTGTATTTCCGTCCTACCCCAAAAGCCTTATTACATTATTCATGTTTAATAATAGAAATCAGCAAAATTTAAAACAACTTTGTGTAGTTGAGAAATAAAACCACATGACAAGTAAAATTATACCTCCTAATAGACTTAAGGAGATTGCACTGCAAATTCTTGATGGATACACCTGCTACATTGGTGTATACACTGCCAAAATTGAATATGTAGCGAATGAACCAAAAAATGAAAAGGAGATTAGTGAGAATAAGAAACTTCTAGATCGTGTAGATAAAAAACCTGATGAATATCTAAAAATTGGTGAGTTGTCAACTGAGGAACTTATTGAAT
>CAYOIL010000026.1:11690-22683 GCA_964403985.1 uncultured Saprospiraceae bacterium | reverse complement strand
AAACTTTTCTCTTGAAATAAAAGACTCAAAAAAAGCAAAACAACTAAAAAATGCACTAAATCGTAAGAATCCAACAAGAAATTTCATGCAAGAAATTCATTCAGATATTGAATATTCAATGTATTGGGATAGATTTTCAACAAATTGGAGAGCTCAATGGGTTGGTGAAGTGATTGTTAAAGCATATAATCATTAATAGATCATTTTATTCGTCTATCCCTAGTAAAATATTATTTCCCAGCCAAAAAAAATGACCCTCTTTAATACTAAAGAGAGCCAGTTTAATTTGATTATATCAAATATATTTTATTAACCTACTGTCAATTCATGATTATGTTGAGGGCCTTTGGGAGGAACTTCATTAATTACCGGATCACAACAAATTTCGAACTCTACATCTATATATCTGTAACCTCCTCCTGTTGTAAAGTTTACTTGAAAGTTAGTTGCTGTAATGACAAATGCATCGCCATCACACTCTTCTTTTGCTCTATTCAAAAATGATTGCGCTATTGATGCCATTTCAAAGAATGTATATTCATAATCTTCAGGATTACCAATCAATTCACCACTAGTTTGAGTTTCAGGATCATAATTTGCAACTGAATATTCAATTGTAAGCATAGGGCTCAAGCATTTTTCATATCCTTCAGGAGTGAAATTTATTTTGTTTAGAAATTCAGTCAAATCGTAAACATTTTTAGGCCATATTTCTTCTCGTGTTTGAACATCACCCAAAATTTGTTGAAGTTCTGGAGTGATTTCTACAGTTTCATTAGTCTCAATTTTTGATTCATCTATTAATGAATCTTGACAAGAAAATAGTCCTAAAAAAAGTACCGATAAAAAGATCAAATTTTTCATAATTATATTTTTTAATTTTTAAATAATTTCATGCTTATAAGGTTTGATATTTAAAAACGTGACATATTTTTTTTAAAATTTGATATTTTTTTTGAGGAACAAATAAAAAGAGTTTGTGTTATTTAAGTCATTAGCTTAAACTTAGAACGTACTTTTACCAAATGGCAAGAAGATTTAAATCTATCCAAGACAAGAAAAAAGTAAACTGGAAAGGTGGATTTAAAGCGACAAAATATCTGCCAAGATTCTTCAACGAAATTTACAGAAGCTCAAAAGCCTTATTTCTTTTTAACCTTTTATGCCGATTTTTAAATGCTTTCTCCCCTATCTTAATCCTATGGGTAGGAAAATTAATAATCGATGAAATTATATTACAAGCTAATGCCGAAATATATAACTTAACTCAGCTTTGGTTGTTTCTTGCAATAGAATTAACAATCGTAGTTATTTCTGATCTCATTAATCGTTTGATCAATTTAACAGATGGATTAATAGGTGATTTATATTCGAATCATTCTTCAGTAAGTATTATCAAAAAGACAAGAGATTTAAGTATTTCTCAATTAGAAGATTCCGAAGTTTATGATAAGCTAGAAAGAGCTAGGACACAGACAAATGGACGTGTTGGCTTAATGACGAACATCTTAAGTTTATTCCAGAATTTAATTGTATCGATCTCACTTATTGCTGGTTTAATTTACTTTGAACCGTGGTTGATCGTTTTATTAATAATTAGTATAATCCCATCTTTTATTAATGAATTAAATTTTAGTTCAAGTCGATATTCAATTGCTCGAAGTTGGACACACGAGAGAAGAGAATTAGATTATTTGAGATATATAGGAGCAAATAGTAATACAGCAAAAGAAATCAAGTTATTTAGTTTGGTTGATTTTATATCGGATCGGTTTAAAAAATTATCTCATCAGTATTATTTGATAAATAGGAATTTATCAATTCGCCGGACTTTGCTAGGAACTTTATTCAATCTTTTAGGCACTTTCAGTTATTATGGTGCTTATGTTTTAATAATAATTCGAGCAGTTACAGGTTTAATTTCTATAGGAGATCTTACATTCCTTTCAGGCTCATTCAATAGATTACGAAACACGATGCAAAGTATGTTTAGTCGCTTGACTAGGATTTCGGAAAGTGCTTTGTACTTGCGAGATTATTTTGACTTCATTGATATAGAATCAGATGAAAGTACGTCGAACATATCAGTTCCAATGGAGATTACCAAGGAATTCCATTTTGAGAATGTTTCATTTAGTTATCCCGGTTCGAAAGAAGAAGTATTAAAAGGGGTTAATTTCAAGTTGAAGGTAGGCGAAAAGATGGCATTTGTAGGTCAAAACGGAGCTGGAAAGACGACCTTAATTAAGTTGTTATTACGATTTTACAAACCAACAGAAGGTCGTATTTTATTGGATGGCCAGGATATCCAAGAGTTTAATAATACGGAATATCAAGCATTATTTGGCGTGATATTTCAGGATTTTATAAAATATGACTTTAATGTAAAAGAAAATATCGCTGTAGGAGATATTTCTCAATTAGAAAATGAATTGGCAATTCAATCAGCTGCCGAATTATCATTAGCTGATGAATTTATAAGTGGGATGGAAGAAGGATATCAGCAACAATTAGGAAGACGATTTACTAAGGGAAAGGACTTGTCGGGAGGACAATGGCAGAAAATTGCCTTGGCTCGTGCTTATATTAGAGATGCTTCGGTTATGATATTGGACGAGCCAACATCAGCATTGGATGCTAAGGCAGAATATGAGGCTTTTCAGAGGTTTATGGGATTAACGAAGGGGAAAACTAGTATAATTATTTCACATCGATTTTCGACTGTTCGGATGGCAGATCGTATTATCGTTTTAGAAAATGGGACTGTAAGCGAGAATGGGACTCATGAAGAATTAATGGCAAACGATGCCTTGTATGCCGAACTTTTTACTTTGCAAGCAGCAGGATATCGCTAATCTTTTTATTTTGGGTTAAACCCAAAATAAATTAATAAAAAGTGCGAAATTATCTTGCTTAAGCATCGAATTGATTTAATTAATCAACTAACACTTCTTTAAAATTTTCACTTACAAAAGCATTTATTTTAGGTTGGATTATCCATACTCCAATAGGAAAGAACATTATTAAAAAGAATTCTCCTATGAAATCACCAAAGCCAACTTTTCTATTTAATTCTACTGTTTTCAAAGTTCTTGCTGTGTAAAATATAGAATGTATGTTACAAATCATGATAATAAAATTGACCAGCATAATTACCAACCAAGCTCCAATAATATAATAGGGAGAAAAATCATCGACAGAAACGGTAAAATCCTTAAAAACAAGATATCCAATAAGAACAGTAAAGGGGATAAGAAAAAGAGGTACAAAAAGAATGAATTTAAATCGATTTATCTTGAAGGATGATTCCTTTGGAATTAACTCATGTAAGCTTGTGGTCACATAATACATCCACATTGTTAGTAGAAGTATAACACAGAATACGATCAAAAAAACAAATTTCATATAGCTGATCATAAAAGATAATTCTTCGAAATCGCCATTATTAATTGCTACACTTTTGATTTTATATATTGAATAAAATAAGGCAAAAATGTAGCAAAAAATAGGTAATACAAAGTGAAGAATAAATAGTTGCCAGTGTTTTGCTTTTAAAAATAAAGTATCCATTTTATGTTGTTTTTATAACCAAAATTAAGAATTAGAACGAAAGTAACTTAAACCCGAATTTATTTTCATAAGCTAATATAAGCTTCTTAACTTTATTGGTGTTGACCTCTTCCATTCTTTTAGCTACATTTGTTAAAAACCTATGTCAGGAAATTGTGTAATAATCCCAGCTCGAATTAATTCTTCTAGATTTCCTGGAAAACTATTAAAACGTATAGCTGGCAAAAGTATCTTAGAGCATGTATTCAAAAATGCTATGCGATCTAGCTTAGTTTCTAAAGTACTTATTGCAACAGACAGTGAGGTTATTGCAACACATTGTGAAAGCCGTAAACTAGACTATATAATGACTAGAACCGATCATATAAGCGGGACGGATCGCGTAGCAGAAGCAGCTAATTTTTTGGAAACAGAGTTTGAAACGATAATCAACTTACAAGGAGATGAACCTATGGTTAGCCCAAAAGAAATTGATGCTCTTATACATTTAATTTCTGCTAAAAAAACGGGGATTTCAACATTATATGCAGTTAAAAAAGGAGTATCTACTAATTCAAATGAAGTGAAAGTTGTAACTCGAAAAGATGGAAAAGTATTATATTTTTCTAGGAGTTCAATTCCATTTAATAGAGATTCTACTACAGACATTTTTTTCAAACATCACATAGGAATGTATGGCTTTCGCCCAAAAGTCTTACAAGAAATTTCTCACCTTGGTGAAAGTGAATTGGAACGACTAGAAAAACTGGAACAACTTAGGTGGATGGAATATGGATATGATATTTACGCCGCAGAAACAGATTATTCAGGTTTTGGAATTGATACGCCAGAGGATTTAGAAAGAGCTAAGAAAATAATGGAAGATGCTTAATAAATTAAAAACTGATGTTTATTAAATCCTTCAAAATCAAGCACCTTAAAGTAAGCTTCTTTTACTTTTCAAGAATGCTTATTTTTTAAACATTGGTAATGGATTTGTAGGTGACTTGAAAAAATGTTTGATAGTTTACACCAAAAGGAATTTATGAAAGCCTAAGATTGGAAATTTCATCCTTAATTTCCTAATTACTTTTTTATTCAAATTAAAGACCATCATTCCATATGTTACATCAACCCAATCTGCCTTTCTAAAAGTTTCAACAGTTAATTCAAAATCACCTGTATATTTACTTCTTTTATGATGCATATTTATCATTAAAGTTATTTCATCAATTAAATATTCTTTTTTCTCTTTTTTTAAATAATCTACTGCAACAGAAATTGAGGGCTTAAGATAGTCAAAGGTAGCATCTGTCCATATTCCAACATCATGAAAAACTGCAGCAACAGCATATTTTTCTATATTATTTTGACTGTCATCTAATAATTGACATAGGTAAAACACTCTATAAACATGATTCTTGTACTTAGAGAAATGTTTACCTATATCACCCTTATACTTAGCAAGTATTGATTCGATTATTTCATTCTCAATCAGTTCGTTTGTCATTTTTTAATTTAATTTTCACTTCATATGTTGTTCAGGAACCATATTGATTTAAAGCAAACAAATAATTAAATTAGAAAAAGGATTCTACCTAAACTTAACATCATTATTTGGCTACTCAAGCTACAAAAGAAACAAGAGTTCCCGCTGCAATTACACCTCTATGATAAATTTTAGCTGTCTCGTCTAAATACTGGCGTTTTCTAAGATTTACATTTACACATTGCTACTCGAACTCAGTATATAAATAAAGCAACTATACTAGGCTTTACTGTTTCCTTTTGGCTTTCTAAATCATTTCTTTGCAGTCAATGAAATGCTTACAACACGTGAAGCAATATCCTTAGCCTCAGAATTGTCAATAGAAAAATTCATTTCTTTTGCAATCTTTTTAAGTTGAGGATCACTTAACATTAATTCTAGAGGAAATTCAGATTTTGATTCAATTTTAATGTTTTTAAATCCTGCTTTTTCAATATAATTAATATAATCTTCCACTTTTTCTGCTCCTGAAACACATGCCAAATGCCCTGCTATTGATTCTTTTATAAAATCTGGAAGTTCTTTTACTAGAACAATATCGCTTATTGATAATTCTCCATCTACATTTAATACCCTGTATGCTTCTTCAAATACTTTTTGCTTATTTAATGAAAGGTTGATGACACAATTTGAAATTACATGATCTGCAATATTATCAGCTAAAGGCAGTTCTTCTATATCACCTTTGATAAAATTAACATTCGAATAATTACCTTTTAAAGCATTCTTTTTTGCTAAAGTCAGCATATCTTTTGAAAGAACTACACCAATAACTTTGCCTTCATCTCCTACTAAAGGAGAAACTACAAAAGCATCAAATCCAGCTCCAGAACCAAGGTCAATTACTGTTTGGCCTTTATAGATTTTAGTAAGTGCGGAAGGATTTCCACAACCTACTCCTAAATTTGAATGATCAGGTACTGACTGAAGTATTTCTTCTGAATATCCTATTGCTTTACCAACTGTAAAAGCATTTTCTGTAAGATTACAACATCCAAACAATTTTGACATTAACCCTCCATTTGTAGCTTTTGCAAGTTGACTGTAGCCTTCGACTACTGATTCTTTTACAGACTTTTCCATTTTATTATTTTATAATTAAGAAAAACCTTATTTTGAATAAGCTTTGAGAATTATTCTTAGAATTCATCGAAACGAAATCTTAAATAAGGTTTATAAAACAAAAGTCAGGAAGATTTATTTTTTCACACTTGACTTAGGTCAAGTTCGAGATATTTTATTTCTAACTCTACTTTAAGTCTCAGGAGAAACTTGAATATAGCTAGCTAAATATTTTAATGGAACTCTTTGTAATAATTCTGAATCATTACTTAAGATATTAGTATATCTTTCTGTCGCAGATAGGTCTTTTAAGAAGCGATTATGAGACTCTGAAACTATATAAACTCATTTTCAGCTGCAAGTCGACCAAATTGTTGCCAAAAGGCATCAGTTTCAAGTAATTCCTTAATTGATTGCAAAGAAATAACAATAAGCTTTGATTCTTCAACAGCTTCAATCGTAATGTCACTTTTTGTTTGGGTAATTAGACTTTTATAAGATGTTGTAATAGAGTTTTCTTTGCAAAAACAAGTCGTAATTCCCTTCCCCTCGTCATTAATATAGAATTGTCTAAATAAGCCATATTCAATATAAGCTATTTCTTTTGCTGTTTTCCCTTGGTTGAGAAGTGTATGTCCAGAATTAATTATTTTCTGAGAAAGGTGCGGTAATAGGTTTTCGAAAACACTAGGTGTATAGTTCGGAAATTGATTTAAATATTTTTTGAATTCTTCCATATTATATAATGTAAAACTCTTTTATTTATTCACCTTAATCTAGTTCGGATTGATACATAGGATGAATGTATAAATCATCTACTTTATCAAAGTTACAGTTATTCTATATTTCGGAATCTTATTTCTTTACAAATTTCCCTATTATATTTTGCTCATCAATTCCGCTAATTCTGTAAAAATATAATCCCGATATTAATACTGAAGTATTTAGTTGGAAGTGATTTGATTCTGTGGTATCAGTAATCAATAGCTTACCATTTATATCATATATTAAGACTTCTATTTTTTTAAATTTAGGATTGCTAAAGCTTACGTTTAATAATTCCTCAGCTGGGTTTGGAAATATAATATGATCTGCATTAATAAAGTTCTGATTAATAAGTGCTGATGGAGCATTGTATGTTGGTAATTCGATATCATATGAATCTATCGATTGTCCATCTTCTTCTCCACTCCAGTCTGAACCAAATAAAACCCTAGTTCCTGTTGGGCTAATTACTGCATGTGGTTCTCCCCAATAATCAAATTGACTTTCATCACTTCTATGATGACCAATTCGACATACTTTTATTTCTCCTTCTTTTGAATTCGCAATAACTATTTCTTGATCAAGCAGTGATTGCCCATCTTGATCATAACCTATCATTGAAGCGGCAATCCAACCTCCTTCTGTATTTTTATGTGCGATTGCTGAAATATGAGTACCAGATTGCGGGTAATCGTATCCTTGACTTTGACTTATAATAGGAAAACATTCTCCTGTGCTTAAGTCATGAGCTATTATATCTCCTATACAACCACCCAATGGACCTTGAGCGAATGCTATAGCAAAATGTGCATCATTGCCATTAGTCAATTTCCCCATACATGAATGTTCAACCGAACTTTCATTTAGAATACTAACTTCGATTCCTAAATCATTATACACTTTACCATCATGATAAAATAAATCTCCACTAGGACCAATTGATGGAGAAGCAAAACCTAATTCATCAATTGTAAAACTTGTGAGTTCTTGTGTTGAAATTCGATAAGAATATGAAATACTATTATTACATCTAAAACTAATCAAATCAGATTCCCAAGACATCATTTGGATATCATTCCCCATATGAATTTCCCCATCACATGCAGCAATTTCTTGCAGGTTAATAATTATTTCTTTCGTTTGTGAACTTACAGAATATTTTATAAAATCACTGCTTATATTTTCCGGATAATAAAAAATATCAGGTTCATTAAAATCCCAAAATATTTGTTCCAAATCAGCAGGTTCTACATCTTCTAAAAATCTAATAAATTCATAAGTTATACCATCTAAAAGTACATGCTTTCCTTTTGACTGATCATAAAGAATCATCAAAGTTTCATCAGTATTCCATGCTTGAATTGTACTATACATTGGGACAATAACTTCGCCTAGTGAAGCATTAGTTATTCTTCGTATTGTTGTTCCAAAAGAAGGGTCAATTATAAAATCTAAATACGCTGGTTTAGAAACTTCCTCCATAGGATAATCAGATAGATCAATTACAATAAATCCTTGAGAAAGATCTTGTGCTTCGGCAAATAAAGGTAATAAAGAAACTATGAAGATTATTATATTCTTTTTCATTTCAAAAATTTAAGAAACTCTTTGTAAGTGCACATACATTTATTTGTTAATTTTTAATTTAGACTTTAATTTCTTTAACTCAACATAGGATAAATTATCCGTTTTCTCTAAGCAAATAGTCTTGATATTTAGATGTGTTAATTCTTCTTTGATGTCGATGTCTAATGAATAGAAAGTAATAAATTTCTCTTTTAAAAAATCTATTTGCTTTTGAGACTCAATTACAAATTTTAAAAAGAAAACTTCTTCTGTTTTTAAAGTAATTGTTAGCTCTGCCAAACCGTTATTAATGTAATTTATAACAACGGACTGCTTAAACCTATTAATAACAAAAAAGCGTAAATCCTATTCAACGAAGTACGAAATACAATTACTAATTACTAGAGTGCTTGAATAATATCATACTGTGTAATAATTGCAATATCACCCTTAGGATCTTTAGTCAATACAGCAGGAGTATCCTTATTAATATACCTATTTAATGATCGACAAGCCATATCATTTTCCACATAAGGAAATGCTTCTCCCATTATTTCTTTTACTGGTTGATCTGCATTTTTCATTGGACTATCCAATAGATAATTTAATACTGTTGCTTCTGTAACAGATCCTACAACCTCCCCATTTTCAACTACGGGAATCTGAGAAATATCTTTGTCTTTCATTAATTCTAGAGCTTCTTTGACTTTTGTTTCTTTGGAGATACTTGTAAACTCATTGTCCGCTTTCATACGAACTAAATCTTTTACTGTCAATTCATCTTCCAAAAATCCACGCTCTCTCATCCAATCGTCATTGTATACTTTACCTACATATCGACTTCCATGATCATGTAAAATGATTACTACAACATCATCTTTGGTTAATTTATCTTTTAACTGCAATAGACCTGCAATTGCCGATCCAGCTGAATATCCCATCATAATCCCTTCTTCCTTAGCAAGTCTCCTCGTATAAACCGCTCCGTCTTTATCAGATACTTTCTCAAAAAGATCAATCAAATCAAAATTTACATTCTTTGGTAAAATGTCTTCACCTATCCCTTCTGTTATATATGGGTAAATTTCTTTTTCATCAAATTCTCCTGTCTCTTTATACTTCTTGAATACACTACCATATGTATCGATCCCCCATAATTTAACGTTAGGGTTTTGTTCTTTTAAGTATTTACCAGTTCCACTAATTGTACCTCCTGTACCAACACCAACAACTAGGTGTGTTATTTTTCCTTCCGTTTGTTTCCAAAGTTCAGGACCAGTAGATTCATAATGAGCTTGTGAATTAGATAAGTTATCGTATTGATTTAACCAACAAGAGTTCGGTATTTCTTTTGATAGTTTTTCTGCTACACTGTAATAAGACCTAGGATCATCAGGTGTAACGTTAGTAGGACAGACAATTACTTCTGCTCCCATCGCTTTTAGAATATCAATTTTCTCTTTTGATTGCTTGTCAGATGTGGTAAAGATGCACTTATAACCTTTTACTACTGAAGCAAGAGCAATTCCCATACCTGTGTTTCCACTAGTACATTCTATGAATGTTCCGCCTGGCTTGATTCGACCTTGTTCAATCGCATCTTCCACCATTTTAAGTCCCATTCGATCTTTAATAGAATGACCTGGATTAAATGATTCTACCTTAACATAAACATCACAAGGTACATCAGTAGTAAGCTTGTTTAATTTAACTAAAGGTGTATTTCCAATAGTTTCTAAAATATTATTTTTTACGTCCATTTTGCTGTCTAATTATGCAGCAAAGATACTATTCTTTTAGCAACCCTGAACTTATGTGTATACTTCTTTGTGTCTAAATTATATATTCCTTGTTGATCTACAGAATCAATCCTGACTTGACCGGAAGCATGTATTATTTTATTGCTTCCTATTAAAATTCCAACATGCACAATTCGACCTTCTTCATTTTCAAAAAAGGCCAAATCTCCTATATCTGCCATATTTACAAAATCTATAACCTCTCCTACCTCTACTTGTTGAGAAGCATCACGTGGAAGACGATAACCCAATAAGGAAAATACAACTTGTGTAAATCCACTACAATCTATTCCAAAAATTGATCTCCCACCCCACAAATAAGGTGCATGAATAAATTTAGTGACTATGCGCATGAAAAAATCAACTGAAATTTCAGTATTTGGCTTAGGTGAAGTAACTGGTCCATTGTAAAGGAATTTATCGTCATGAATGTACAGATGCATACCATCATATGAAGGTAATTTACTTCCTAACAAAATAGGGAATGCTTCATTTTTAGAGGAAATCATTCCTGCAACATCCATACTATATACTGGATTATTTTCATAGGAAAGACATTCTTCTTCCGTTATTCGGACAACTTGCTTTGAATCAATCCATCCAATATATCCATCATGTCGACATGAGATCTTCATCCAAGAATTATGCTTTTTTAATATCACTTCTACTGTTTCACCAAACAATAATTGAGTGACCATTTCTT
>CAYOIL010000026.1:0-11680 GCA_964403985.1 uncultured Saprospiraceae bacterium | reverse complement strand
CTTTGTCTGAAGGGCGTTGTCTAACTGGTGCAGTAGAAACTACACAAACACCATAAGGCAATTGACCTCGTGGGATACTTTTTCCTTTCTTTTTGGGTCTACCCATAAAGTTTTACGACTTTTGCTACGTATATAAGTGTAAATACTACATAAACTGTACCATTTTTACGGGATCTTCAAAATGAAAAGAGGATTTTTCCGTTCTTGGTTTGTACCTTTGTAAAAATTCATTCTATGAACATTGTCCGATTGGTCATGATTTTCTTGGTTTTGCCTGCTCTTTTGTATTCGCAAGACCCTGATTTTTCTCAACAATACGCTACACCCTTAAATTTAAATCCTGCATTAACTGGAAACTTTAATGGGACATACCGTGTGGGAGGAATTTATAGAGATGCTTGGAGAACAGCAAGTCCAGTTCCTATTGCAACTTATGTTTTCAATGGAGAATATAGATTCAAAATGGGAAAAGAAAAGAAAAATAGTGACTATGGTGCGGCAGGACTAAAGTTCTTTTCTGACCGGACTTCACTAATTGAACACAATACCAATGCAATTTCAGCATTATTTGCTTTTCATAAATCATTAAGTGAATTCAATACTTCTTATTTAAGCATAGGTTTTGAAGCGGGTATAACCCAAAAGAATTTAAATTATGAAAATTTAAATTTCGAAGATGAGTTTAATGGAATAAATGGTTTCCAAGGTTTTACAGAAGAGGAACTTCAAGCTAACAATTTCGGTTACGGTGACTATTCTATGGGATTAAATTACTTTAGCGAAATAAATAAAAAGAACAGTTTAAACATTGGTCTTACTGCGAAACATCTTACCAACCCAAATACAAGTTATTGGAAGCGAAGTGATAGCAAAGACCCGGATCTTATAAAAGTAAATAGAACAGGATTACTTTTTGGCTTTCAAGCGATTACAAGACATCAACTAAATTACTTTGTCACACTTAATCCACGGATTGTGGTAAAGAGTCAAGGTACTGCTTTTACTCAATTATTTCTTGGGTCTACAGTAAGATATGACTTAAACACTTTTAACAATACAGCCGTTCATGCAGGTCTATTTGCACGAGTTTCAAATACTGTTGATAGTTATGAATTAGCACATCTAGTACCTTTTTTTGGATTTGAAGTAAACGATATGTTGATAGGGATTTCGTACGATGTTAACATGCATGATGTCGTTAACTCTTATCAAGGTCTAGGTGTATTAGAATTATCTTTTAGCTATACTGGTGAAGTTGAAGAGGACAGTGCATGGTGTCCTGAATTTTAAAGTCAAAATTTATTTTATATAAACCTTGAGAAAAGCTTTTTCATTTTGAGATTTCAAAAGAATTTATATTAAGAACTCAACTGATTTAAGTTCTTGTTAAAGAGCCAAAAAAAAGCTTCAATTTAGTTAAAAATTGAAGCTACATTCATTCTTACAAATACTACGAAAGTATGTTTGCCATGAAAGACAAAATAACTCTTTTCGGTCTTCGGCCTAATATTTAAACCATATTTATTTATTAGAACTATTGTAAATATATCTAAAAACCATACCAAATGCAGCTTTCAGTCAATATTTAACATATAGGGAAAAATAAATATCAGATATTAAAGGGTACAAACTCAGTAATTTCTAGTCCGTAACCATCAAGAGCAATTCTCTTTTTTGGGTTATTGCTAAGTAACTTGATTTTAGTAATTCCCAGATCTCGTAAAATTTGGGCCCCGACCCCAAAATCTCTCTGAACACTTGAAATTAAAGGGTCATTATTAGGATCATTATCTATTTCTCTGAGTTTATTAATTATTGATTCCCCCTTTTCACCATGTCTCATATACAAGAAAACACCTGCTCCTTCTTCTTCTATTTTTGATAATGCATTTTCAACAACTTTTCCTCCGTCTCCAAATAAATGCGATATAATATCTCCCGTTTCACTACTTGAATGAACACGTACCATTACATCTTCTTGAGCGCTAATGTCACCTTTTATTAAAACTAAGTGCGTATCATGAGTTGTTAATTGACTATAAGCTAAAGCTTTTAAATCGCCATATTTTGTAGTTAGTGTAGTTTCAAATTCTTTCTTAACAATGCGTTCTGTTGTCATACGATAAGAAACCAAGTCTTTTATCGAGATGAGCTTTAAATCATGTTTCTCTGCGATGACAGAAAGATGTGGCAATCTTGCCATACTACCATCTTCATTTAAAATCTCAACAAGTACTCCAGCAGGAAAAAACCCAGCTAATTTAGCCAAATCAACAGCTGCTTCAGTATGACCTGTTCTTCTTAGCACTCCTCCTTCTTTTGCTCGCAAAGGAAAAATATGTCCTGGACGCGCATAATCAGATGCAATTGTTTGACTCTCCGTTAGAGCTTTTATACCAGTAGATCGATCATATGCAGAAATTCCAGTAGAACAACCTTTTTTCAAATAGTCAATTGAAACAGTAAAAGCTGTTTCATGAAGTGCTGTATTGTTATTTACCATAGGAGTAAGTTCAAGCTTATCAGCCAAACTCTCCATAATAGGTGTGCATATTAATCCCCTACCATGAGAAGCCATAAAGTTTATGATTTCAGGTGTAATAGCTTCTGCAGCACATATAAAATCACCCTCATTTTCTCTATCTTCATCATCAACGACAATGATCACTTCACCTTTCCTGATTGCTTCAATTGCTTCAGGAATTGTATTTAATTTAATCTGCTTGTCAATAGCTATCATATGCTTATTTTAAAAGTTTCAACAATTCTTTGTTTAAGAAGTTTCCGGCACTTTCCCATGAAAAATTTGTTAAGACAAAATTACGTGCATTTTTACCAATTTCAGTAGTTAATTGTGGATTATTAATTAATTCATTTATAATCTTTAAATAAGCATCTGAAGTATCTGCTATATAAAGCTCCTTGCCATCTTTAGCACCAATTGCTTTATTAACTTGAGTAGAAGTAATGCACACTTTTCCTAAAGACATAGCTTCTAGAATTTTAACTCTAATACCACTTCCAGAAAACAAAGGCAGTAATATCGACATGTTTACTTGCCAATTTTAAAACTCTTTTATGTGGCCTAGCTCCAGCGATTAAAACTTTGTATTTTTTATCCGCTTTTTGAGCTATTTCATTAACTAAATACTCAGCTGCTAAAACATTTGGCAAATAGCCCATATTTCCTACAAAGGCCATGTCGTATTTGCAAGGTATTGGTTTTTTCTTATTGTGGAAATAATTTGTATCCACCCCATTATTTAGCACTTCTATATCGTTTATACCCTTTGCTTCAAGATATGATTTGTCTGGCTCTGAAATTATAAATTTTTTATCGAATAATGAAGAATACTCTTTCTCACTTTTTAAAATCCTTCTTGCTTCGATTTTGTAAATGTTTTTTCTAAAAATTGATTGAAAAGTAGCTTCTCTTTCCATATTCAAAGACATTGCATCCATATAGTCAATTGCTTTTTTACCTCTGAAATCCTTAACCATATGAGCAGCTCGCACCAATTGTACATAAACGATATCTGGTGAAATATCATTTAATAGGCGAATAATTTTTCGCTCCAATTGAGCTTCTCTATAATAATTTATTTGGAGGGCTTTACGCCCAAAGGTAAAATAAGCTATTGCTTTAAGAAGTCTAAACCTAGATTGATATAGTATATGACTAGCGTAAACGATCTTTTCCAAAACATCCTTATCTTGTTTTGAAACTTTACTGTCAGAAAGCGAAATCAGGTGTACTTGAAATTCAGAAACTAAAGCTTTCAATTGGTTAAATAATCGAAGCTTATCTCCTTTTTCTAAAGGGTAAGGAAAACGTGGACTTAGCACAACTAAAATTGGCTTTTCGCTCATGGCGTAAAGCTACATTTTTTCATGAAAAAAATATCCTTATTTCGTAATTGGAGAAGCTACTTTATATTTCTTTAGCAGTTCTGTGTATAAAGACTTCAAATCATGCGCATTGCTATGATTACTGTAATACTTTTTGACGAAAGTCATTGCCCTATTTGAGATATCTTTTGTTTTCTTAGGATACTTTTTACAGAAATTTATACACTCCAAAAATTGTTCTGGAGTATCAGCAATTAAAACTTCTTGTTGATGTTTTGCATCAATTCCTTCAAGTCCTAAAGAAGTAGTTATTACTACCCTACCCAAAGCTAAGCCTTCGAGAATTTTCACTCTCATTCCGCTACCACTGAAAAGTGGAACTAACATGATGGGATGAGATTTAATAAAATTGATTGCGGATGGCACTTCCCCATGAATTTTCAAGGTCTTATCCTGCAAACCTCTTATAGAACTAGGAGTATTCCTTCCAGCAATATGAAGCTCAATATCAGGATTTTGGGTTTTAACCCCTTCCCATACGTTCTCTAAAAACCAATTAACCCCTTCCAAGTTCGGCATCCAATCTAACGAACCAATGAAACACATACTGGTAGAAGTCTTAGATACTTCTTCTCCATTATAAGCATTTATGTCAATACCAATAGGAGAAGCAATTGCACCATTTTTATATCCTAAATTTTTAAACTTCTTAAGATCTTTATCTGTAACAGCAATTAAATAATCGTAGTCATTTAATTTTTCAACTTCAAATCTTTTTAGCTTTTTAGTTAAATAAGAAATGTACCATTTCTTAGGAAGAATGCGCGTATTATTTTTGATTCTTTCCCATATTTCATGCTCTACATTATGAGCTCTCATTGTGATTAAAGCTTTACTATATTTTCTTATGGTATCAACATAAGGAGCTAAGTAAAGTGTTTCTAATTGTATGATATCAAACGAATTATTCTTTAATAAAGAAATTAGTTTATTTTCATAATCTTTAGAAACAAATCGAGAAACGTGATAAGAATCCTTAGAAAATAGATTTTTAAAAGCTTCTAAGGGTTTTATTGAATTGTCTAAATCACTAACATGGATTTCTTTGTAGTGATTAAAGTTTTGTGGTAGTGTTTTAATATCGGTATAATGCTTTGTTGTATTCATGCACAACAAGGTCATTTCGCAACCTAGTACATGTAAGGCTTTAGACAAATAAGTGACTGCGATAGACTCGCCGTCTTTAAGTGGGTAAGGAAATTTTTTACACAGTTGAAGTATCTTCATAAAAGATATGTAATCTGTTTTAGGAATGCAAAGTTAAGGCTTTAATTAAATTGACGAGACAAAAGATTGTTAAACTAAACTAGATAACATAAAATTAATATTTAAGTTAAATCTGTTCTTAAAACAGATAATTTCTTTTAATTACCTTTGATCTCGATATTCAATTAACTTTAATAGAAACGTATTTATTCTTGTAAGTGTTAATTATTTCTAAAAAAAATTAATATAAATAATTTTTCAAGACATAATTCATTGATATTCAATATTTCAGAAGGTAGAAAATAAATAAAATATTTGGAAAACATTATTCTTACAGCTCGGGACATACATAAATCCTTTGGATCGCTAGAAGTATTAAAAGGAATAGATATTGATATTTACGAGAAAGAGATTGTATCTATAATGGGTAAATCAGGGTCTGGAAAATCAACATTGCTTCAAATTTTAGGAACTTTAGATGCAAAGGATAAGGGAAGTTTAGTGATAGAGAATCAAGATATTGACAAATTAAGTAAAAAGGCAATTGCAAAATTTCGAAATCAAAAGATCGGTTTTATCTTTCAATTCCATCATTTATTAAATGAATTTACTGCATTAGAAAATATTTTAATTCCTTCTTATATTGCAGGAGAGAATACAGGATTTTATGAAGAAAAAGCGAAAGATTTATTGAAATATTTGGGTTTAAAAGATAGAATGGATCATAAACCCGGACAATTATCAGGTGGAGAGCAGCAACGTGTTGCAGTTGCAAGGGCTTTGATAAATGATCCTTTGATTGTATTTGCTGATGAGCCATCAGGAAATTTGGATCAGGAAAACTCAGAAGAATTGCATCAATTATTTCAGAAATTACGAGATGATTTTTCTCAAAGTTTTGTAATTGTAACTCATAATAGAGAAATAGGAAATATGAGTGATCGATTGTTAACAATGCAAGATGGTTTAATAATAGCTTAGATATGGCTGAAGAGACACCAAAAGTAGAGCGAACATATGGACGGGAGTACATAAAGAACTTCATAATTGATATTATTGACTTGAAGAAAGGAGTTGATAAGAAAGGTGTAATAGAAGAAATCAAGGCAAAAAAATCAATGTCAGGAGCCAATGCTTGGATGTTGATGTGTTCAATTATTATAGCATCCATAGGACTGGATAGGGATTCTGATGCCGTAATTATAGGAGCCATGTTAATTTCTCCATTGATGTCTCCAATTTTGGGGATTGGACTAGGGATAGGAATTAATGATAAAGAGGTATTAAAGAAGTCGTTCATACATTTTTCAGCTGCTATTGCGATTGCATTAGTGACAAGTTCAATATATTTTGCTCTAACACCATTCGGAGATATTACCCCTTCTATTGCCTCGCGTACTGAGCCAAACACGCTTGATGTATTGGTTGCAATATTTGGTGGATTGGCAGGAATTATTTCGATAGCGAGAAAGGATATATCAACCACTTTACCAGGTGTAGCGATTGCAACTGCATTAATGCCTCCATTGTGTGTAACAGGTTATGGATTAGCAAAAGGAGATTTTAGTTTTGCTTTGAATGCTTTCTATCTATTTATGTTGAATACTAGTTTTATTTCAATAGCTACCTATGTGATCGTTCGTTATTTGAGGTTTCCATATAGGAGATATCTTAATAAGCGCGAGAGGGTTAGGAATCGAATTGTAGTTGTTTTATTTGGCTTATTGATCATAATACCAAGCTTTTACATTCTTCGACAGTTACTCCAAAAAAACAATACCCAGAATACCATAAAGGAATTTATTGCGAATGATTTCGGGGATGATGATATCTACTTAGATGGCTTTAAGGTGTTTGAAACAGATACAAGTTCGACGCTTGTACTAAAAGTATATGGTGATGCAATAAATCCTGAGAAAGAGAATGAATATGAAGCTCGATTATCGGAACGAGGTCTAGAGGGATGGGCAGTAAAAGTTATAAAATCGAGTGAAGTGGATTTGGATGAAATAAAATCGTTAGAACAACAGATTCAAGAAGTAAAGATTTTTGCTCGGCAGGAAAAGGAGGCTGAAGCCAAAAGGTTATCAAACCTAGAAATTATTGTTCGCGATTCAATGTTAACTGTTCAATTAAACAATGAATTGGATGCATTATTTAGTAATATTGATAAGGTTTCTTTCGGTGAATTGAATACTGAAACTGAAGGTGATTTCGTAAAAAACTACACAGTTATTGTTGATTTAAAAGAAGGAGCAAAATTGAAAGTAGACGACAGCGAAAAGCTGATAAACTTCCTTAATGAAAGGGTTAAAGTTCGTCCTTTAAAGATCTATATAGATTAAATAATTAGATATTCCACAAATGATTTCTTTATCAATTTCTAAGATTTTAATAATTCGTTCTTTAGAATTAGAAGAGAAATATAACACGACAAAATTAATTAAGATTTTTAAAAAACATTTTGACTCTTCAAATCCTGCATTTACACAAACATATAACCCAAAAAAATTTCAAATAAAGCTTAATACTAATAAATTTATTATTAGAAAAATTGATAAAGTTCAAGGGGACATTGATCCCACATTTATGTTTCTTACATTGATTATAGGCTATATAAAAACTGAAGAAGAACACACAAACATCAATTTAGAAGCAAGAATTGAATTATCTTGGACAATCATATTATTTATCTTATTTTTTAGTGGTATTTTTTTTGGTCTATTTTATGATATTAATCTATTATATCTTATACCATTGACCTCGATCTTCTACATTTATTTGAGGCATTGTGCTAAATTAGATTTTGATAAATTCGTTCAATATTTTCAATTTCTAATAAATGAATGCAAGGAATAGAAAATCTAGTTTATGCCCATTTTGAGATATTAATTACTGGCTCAGGATAATTTACTCCTATTTCTATTCCAGCCTTATCCAATACTTCTTTAGAGTGTAAACTAGGCAAATGCACTTGGTTTTCTGGAAGGGATTTAAGAACGGGCAACCATTGTTTAACAAAATCTCCTTTCGGGTCGTATCTTTTTGCTTGAGAGAATATATTAAAATACCTATCATTTCTTGGATCACTTCCCACTCCTGCTATATAATTCCAATTTCCATAATTGCTACATGGGTCATAATCAATTAATAAACTTTCGAAGTATTCCGCTCCCATTAACCAATTTAAGTTTAAATCATTAACAAGGAAAGATGCTACATTTTGTCTACCTCTATTTGACATAAATCCAGTAGAATTTAGTTCTTTCATATTTGCATCAATAAATGGAACTCCTGTTTCTCCTTTACTCCATGCATTGAACTTATCCCAATTCACTTCTCCTTTGGAACTAGAATCATTTTTGATTCCGTTCAATTTAAATATACTATTCCCGTGTTTTTTACCCATAAGTCGGAAAAAATCTCTCCACAGCAATTCAAAAACTACCCAGTATGTTGAATCGTTTGACACTCGCTCTTCTTCGTAATTTTTTAATTCTGAATATATTTTTTTGGGAGACAAACAACCTTGGCTTAAATAAGCAGAGAACTTAGTACTGTAATCACTTCCTAATAGACCATTTCTAGTTTCCTTATAATTTGACACGTGATCTGTTTCCCATAGATAATATCGCAATCTTGCAAGTGCTTCTGTCTCTCCACCTTTTATATAGTTTACACTTTTATTAGCTGGAATTTCAAGTTTAAAATCCCTAAGACTAGGAATTTCTCCAGAATCAACATTTTCAGGTAATTGCTTTAAATTCAAACGTTCACTTGCCAGAGGTTCACGAACAGTTATAAAGCGTTCTACTTCCTTTCTAAAAGTTGTAAATACATCAGGAGTGTGGGAAATCGGAAATGGTAAATCTGCAGTAAAATAAAGCATTTTCCCTCTCGAATATCTTAACTCTATTCCATGATGCCATAAGTTTTGTTCCAGTGCATTTTGAACATCAACCTCTTCTTGAGTTCTTTCTCTGTTACAATACACCCAAGAAGCACTATGCTCTCTTGCTAATTCGGAAATTATCTCTTCTGGTTTTCCAACTCGAACAATAAGGTCAAGGTTTTTTTTCTTTAAAGAACTTCTAAGATTTTGAACAGATTCGATGATAAATTGGGCTCTAAAAGCACCTGTTTTCTTAAAACCAAATTTTGTTTCATTATTAAATAATCGTTCATCAAAAACATAAATAGGAATTAATTTTTCTGCCGTTCGACTTGCTTCCCATAGCGCTTCATTATCATGAATTCTTAAGTCTTGTCTGAACCACATTATAGAAATCTCGTCCTTCATTTATATTTCCTTTTAGCATTTGGGAATACAATGATATGATTCTTTTCAATAAGCGAACAAAAAAATATCATTAGATTAACAATAACAAACTTTATTAATAGGTAAACATTTACATTTGCAATTGGTTTTTTATATGATAAAAATCGCTAAAATTTTCATTTTAAAATAAAATTAATGAAGTTAATTTATTCCGTAATTTTCGTTACAATACTGTTTTTTTCGTGTAAAAAAAATAACGCTTTACCCTTTTTGGGGGAAACCCAAATTATTGATGGGCAAAAGGTTCCGCATACTGTCAATGCATTTACTTTTTTAAATCAAGAAGGTAATGAAGTCCGTCAAAAAGATTATGAAGGTAAAATTCAAATTGCAGATTTTTTCTTTACAACTTGCCCTACTATTTGCCCTACTGTTATGGGAAACATGCTTACGATTTACGATAAATATGAAACTAATAAAGATATAAATTTGGTGTCTTTTACTCTTGACCCCAAAAGGGATTCCGTTATGGCATTGAAAAATTATGCAGAAAACCTAGAAGTAAAATCACCAAAATGGAATATGTTAACTGGCGAAAAGAAAAAACTACATGCTTTAGCTACTAATTATTTCAATATTGTAGTAGAAGATAACGAAGCTCCAGGAGGAATAAATCATTCAGGAAAAATCATACTTGTTGACAAATTAGGTAGAGTAAGATCTTATGCAGATGGAACAGATGAGAATGAAGTAGAGCGATTTATTGAAGATATTGAAAAGTTATTATTGGAATATGACAAAAACTAAATATTTAATAATTCCATTATTGATTTTATTGTTTCATTTTTCATGTAATTCCCCATATACAAAAGGGGAACAAATTTATGAACTCCATTGTGCTAATTGTCATGGTAAAAATGGTGAAGGCATGAGAAAATTATATCCACCAATTAATGCTGAGCTATATAGCAAATATAGAGAAGACGTAGCCTGTATGGTGAGATACGGTATAAATGATTCATTAAAATACAACAACATAACATATTCAGCAGAAATGCCTCCAAATGATATTTTATCTGATATTGATATTGTAAATATTATTAATTTTCTTGATTGGAAATACACTTCAGACACACCTTATAATAGTCTTAAAGACGTAAAAATCAAATTAGCTTCTTGTAAATGACATATATATTAGCTGAAATTATAGTAATTTCTTTATTATTGTAGCGTAAACCATTAAACTATAGTTTTATAATTGTAAGGTTTTTATACAGCAATTATGCTAAAATTTAGAACTTATTGAATGTCGATGAAATATATATTTAGTCTACTCTTTCTTTTACTACTATCTACTTTTTCTTTTGCTCAACCTGCCAACGATGATTGTTCAGGTGTAATAGATTTAGGTATTGCGCCTGTTTGTGATGGCACAATTTTTACAAATATAGACGCAACTCCATACAATATTGGAGCTAATAATCAACCTGATTGTTTTGCAAGTAATCCACCCTCAAATGATGTGTGGTTTCAATTCCAAACGGATGCTACAATTATTGATTATTCAGTTACAATTGAAGGAACAGACGCTGGACCAAATACCGATGCATTAAATAATGTGCAATTTGCTATTTATAGAGGTTTTTGTGATGAAGGCTTTCTATTTTTTAACAATTGTGCGGTTGGATCCTTGAATCAAGGCGTTTTAACACTTGATTTATTCAATTTGACACCAGGAGAAATTTACTATATAAGAGTTGACAATTTTGGTGATGATGCTGATGAAGGTGATTTTAGTGTTTGTATTGAAGAGAAAGAAAACTCAACAATTGATGAAGGATCATCAAATGCATGTACTGGAACTTTATATGATACTGGTGGGCCTGATGGAAATTACGGTGACAACGAAAACAATGTTTTCACAATATGTCCTGCTCAATTAACGAATTGTATCAATTTAACCCTGAGTTATTACAACATAGAACAAGGTGGAGATAACATTATCTTCTATAATGGTCCTAGTACTGATTCACCTGAAATTACGCAATTTGGTGGATTTGGTGGTCAGCAAGGAGGTGGTGGAGTATGTTTGACTATTCAAGCAGATTCTTGCATTACCATAGAGTTTATAACTGATGCGACAACTAATTTCGAAGGATTTGAAGCGAACTGGAATTGTTCAGTGTTAGATTGTGAAACTAATTCTCCTTTAGAAGTGGAAGTAGGTGCGCTAGCAGAACAAATTGAAAATGCTATTTCAACCTCTACTGCTTTAGTAACAGTAGA
>CAYOIL010000025.1:17863-23944 GCA_964403985.1 uncultured Saprospiraceae bacterium | reverse complement strand
TAACATTAATATATCCACAACTATTACATCTATACCTCTTATAGCCTCACAAAACCCACAAACTAAAACCCAGATATTTTACCAAACCAAGATAAACATTCTTATTAAACCTGTAAAATTAATTCCTCCATTTTAACAAGACCATAAACTTTTAATTTAAATAGCAATTTTTCGCGTCTTGAAGTATAGAACAAATCTGTAATAAATAAAGGTACACTTAATATAATATTTCATTTTGGGCGTAAGCCAATTATTAACTCACATTTAGATAAATTATGATTGAAAATTTATAGCATATAATTTTTAAAAAGCCAATCATGGCTATATTTTATTACTAGTCAAAAAGTATATCTTTGCAGCTATGAAAGTAGGAGTTATAGGAGGAGGTGCAGCAGGTTTTTTCGCTGCTATTTCAGCAGCAGAACATCACCCAAATGCAAAAATAATTGTATTTGAAAAATCACCTAAATTATTATCTAAGGTAAAAATTTCAGGTGGTGGAAGATGTAATGTCACCAATGGCTGTACAGATATAAAAGAATTATCAAAAGCATATCCTAGAGGAGGAAACAATTTAAAAAAAGCATTTGGTACATTTTCAACTAAGGAGACTATGGAGTGGTTTGAGAAAAGAGGTGTTCCGCTTGTGACTCAAGAAGATGGATGTGTTTTCCCAAAAAGTCAAGATAGCCAATCCATTATTGATTGCTTTTTAAAAGAAGCTAATAAATACGGCATACGAATTTCTACAAGTATGGGTATTAAAGGAATTGAGCGACTCGAAAACGAACAACTTGTTTTACACTTTATTAAAAGTATACACGCTCCTCAAACATTCGACAAAGTTATTGTCGCAACAGGAGGCTCACCAAAATTAACAGGATTACAATGGCTAGAAAAATTAGGACATAAAATTGATTCGCCAGTGCCTTCCTTATTCACTTTTAATATGCCTTCGGAATCTGTTACTGAATTAATGGGTGTGGTGGTTGAAAAAACACTAACAAATATCCAAGGCACAAAATTAAAATCTGATGGGCCATTATTAATTACGCATTGGGGTATGAGTGGACCATCAATACTTAAACTATCGGCATTTGGCGCACGAATACTTCAAGAAAGACAATATAAATGCATACTGCAAGTCAATTGGGTTAATGAAATTAATATAGAAATTGTAAAAGAAAAACTCCATGAAATTATTCAATCATATGCTGGCAAAAACTTAGGTAATATAAGACCATATTATCTTCCAGAGCGTCTATGGCATTTTCTCCTTAAAAAATGTGATATATCTCAGGAAACAAAATGGCAACAATTAAGTAAAAAAGCAATTAATAAAATAACTGCCATTTTAACTAATGATACGTATCAAGTAAGCGGTAAGACAACATTTAAAGAAGAATTCGTAACCTGTGGCGGAGTGAGTTTAAAAAGCATTAATTTCAAGACGATGCAGAGCAAAGCTTGCCCTAATGTTTATTTAGCTGGAGAAGTAACTGATGTTGATGGGATTACTGGTGGTTATAATTTTCAATCTTGTTGGACCACTGGTTATATTGCTGGAAAATTATTGTAGTAAAAATATTCTTTTTGATGGTTAAAATATCTTCTTCATTAAATTATATTAATTAATATTTAAAGATTTTAATTTATTATATTTTTGAATTAATTCAATTAAATAATATTAAAGTAGGAATAAATATTTAAAAAAATATTTTGGGCTCGAGCCCAAATAAACTTTAAAGAAAAATTTCACTCATTTAGCAGCGACATCTGAACCGTGGAAAAAACTGCATTCCGAACATAAGGCATCATCAATTACTTATGATTCAAATCACCTTGCGAATTGTTCCTAATCACCAAAACAAGAAAACTCTTAATATAACTTTGAATCATAATTAGTAATAAAAACAAAAAACGATGATTAAAGAAGTAAAAGGAGATATCTTATTAACCAATGCTCAAGCAATTGCACATGGAGTTGCGCCTAACGATCATTTCGAAAGTGGATTGGCTTTAGATTTAAGAAAAGACTATCCTGCAATGGCAAAAGATTTTAGACATTATTGTAGATTAGAAAATCCAGCACCGGGAGAAGTCTGGATGTGGGGAACAGTAAATAAATTCAGAATTTTCAATCTATTAACTCAAGAACCTGCACAATCTGATGGAGGCCGTCCAGGAGTATCAAGCTTACCAAATGTAAATCATTGTTTAAAAAATCTTGTAAAATTAATTAAAGAAGAGAATATAGAAAGTCTAGCTATTTCTAAGTTAGCAACTGGTTATGGAAAACTTGATTGGGAGGACGTATTCCCTTTAATTAAAAACCATATGGAGTCTTTAGACATCCCTATTTACATTTACTCAACTTTTGCAAAAGGGCAAAAGGCTGATGAATAAGGAATAAGCTTACAATAGCACTTATGGAATCTCTATTAAATTTTATTATCCATATGTTTCAATAAAACATTATATTAAGTATTTATTAGAGATTTCATTTTTTATGCATCTATTATCTTACCATTAGTTATTTCTGTTCTTAAATCTTCGAAATATGATTTCCTAATTGAAGCTGTTCCATTTAGCTGGCATATTACTTACTTTGCTGCTTTATGTTTTACTATTGGAAGGACAATCTACTTTGTATTTGCCCCTTCAATTATCAAAAATAATGAATCCTTTGGAGATTTTAAAAATCAAGGCAAGAATTGGATCCAAATTTCCAAATACATTGATGATCTAAAATTACCATTAAGCAAGTATTCAGAATTCAATGAAAGTTTTTATGGTCCATTAACCTATTACGAAATACCAAAACGTGAGTTTATTGATCATATTAAAGAGAAAGTTGATAACAAGCTAAAGTTAAAATACATTTTTATTACCGAGGTTTATGCATATTTAGAATATTCAATTGATATAAAAGATCGTTTGTCTCCTGCCATTACTAGGCAGGAAGAAACTTTTCAAATACAGCGAAGAGAATTAATGAAAGAAGAACAAATGGGAAAAGCATTTTGGCTTACTTATAACTACTCCAAAAATCAATTTCAAATTTTGAGAAATATATCAGCCCTTTTCTTTTACCTTGGATTAGGACTATTAATCTTGCTAATCGTGGATGGCTTAATTGAAGTTATAAATCATTCGCCATTTCATATCTTTTAATCATTACGAGCAACATTATCATAACCCCACCTATACATCTATATCTCCTATATTCACAACTAATTTAATAAATTATCATCCAAAAAGAAGAATCGTAAATATTTTCCTATGTCAATTCTTCAAGAAATCCCATATATTTTTGTTCATTTTATGCTTTTAGTATTTAATAACACTATTCGATATAAAGTTAAGTTTATTATGCCTAAGGATAAATCTTAGAAAAATTTAGCTTTTTTAAATTCACCTAAAAACAATCACTCTTAGGATGTACCATGTCCAAAAAATAAATATGGGGAAAACCATAATCTTGCTATATAAATGTGCTTTTCGATTTTCTAATTTCGGTTTTCGGAATAAAACTATAATTGCACATAGCGCAGAAAAAGCCGTAAATGGGAGAAAGAAAATTAAATTGAACACGAAATTATGGGGAGCATACCCAGGATCTATCCCAAATAATTCCAAACGAAATTTATTAACTATGAGTACCATAATTAACAATCCAATTGCGAGAATTGGTAAAATATAAAACTTATTGAAGTTCATTATTAAATCTAAATAATTAAAGATTTAAAATAAATAGAAAATAAATAGAAAATAAATAATCCCTCTAGCCTACTTAATTAAGTACGACATTGCTGCACCTATAATTCCTGCATCATTTTTCATTTCTGCCGCAACGACTTTACTTTTGGGACCATTCAGATACGCACTGTATTTTTCGAATTTCTTACTTATTCCTCCACCTAAAACCAAAAGATCAGGTGAGAAAAGGAAATCAATGTGAGATAATCCTTTATTTAATTCTTTTGCCCAGTTTTTCCAAGATAGATTATTAATCTCTCTTACTTTATTTGACATATATTTTTCAAGTACTTTGTCTTTCCATTTTAAATGACCAAACTCTGTATTGGGGATTAACATTCCGTCACGAAATAAGGCACTTCCTAAACCTGTACCTAAAGTAATTAAGATAACTGTTCCGTCAACTCCTTGTCCTTGTCCAAATTGCATTTCTGCAATTCCTGCAGCATCTGCATCATTCACCATATTCAATGGACATCCTGTTCCTTTTTCAAGAAACTTTTTAGCTGAAAAACCTAACCATGACGAATCAATATTTGCCGCCGACATTGTTTTTCCTTTCTGTACAATTGCTGGAAAACCTATTCCTAGTGGCTTTTCTTTCCACTCGAAATGCTCTATTATTTCATTTATTACACCTAAAACATTCGCTGGAGTAGATTTATCAGGTGTTTTTATTTTTAGTCTTTCTTCAAGAACAATTCCCTTCTTTATATCGACTAAATTCCCTTTTATTCCCGTCGCTCCAACATCAATTCCTAAAATCTTTTCCATCTTGTTATTTAATTGCAATCACTTTCATTGAAATATCCTCAACTGGTCTGTTTCTTTTATCTTTTTTTGCTTCTGCAATAGCATCGATAACTTCAAAACCTTGAATTACTCTTCCAAATACTGTGTATTCCATATCCAAGAAAGCCGCTCCGCCTTCTTCCATATAAATCCTTTTTTGTTCAGCTGTATATGTAATTCCTTTTTCTAATTCAAACTGTCGTAATTGACTTTCCGAGAACGTTTTTCCATCAACAATATAAAATTGAGAACCACTTGATTTCTTCTTTGGATTAGACGGTCCACCTGTTCTTGCTGCTGCCAATGCACCGCGTACGTGAACGTGTTTCGGGTTAAATTCAGCATCAACTTGATAGCCCGGACCACCACTTCCCAATGGAGCACCGCTCTTAGCATCCTTTGATTTGGGGTCACCCCCTTGAACCATAAAACCATCAATCACCCTATGAAAAAGGAGTCCATCATAATAACCTTCTTCAATCAACTTAATAAAATTATCTCTATGCTTAGGAGTCTCATCATACAACTGAATCACCATATCACCAAATTCCGTAGAAACAATAACCAAACATTGCTTAGGTGCATCAATTACAACTTCTTTCTTCGTTTTCTTTGTCTTATTCCCCTTTTTCGCTTCTAGTTGAACTTCGTACTTTCCCGATAAATAATACTTGTGTTCTGGATTAGCATCCTCACTAGTATTTCCATCTCCAAAATCCCAAACGTAAGATTCTGCCTTCTCTGATTCATTAGTAAATTTCACACTGGAAGGCGCATTACTTTCTTCTTGTAAGTAAGTAAACTTTGCCATAGGACCACATGAGACTGTTATAATTACAGCCATCAGAAGGATTAATATATTTCTGCTAAATGTCATTAATTTCTATTTGATGTAAAAAAAGGTAAGTTGGTTTCCTTTTATTAGTCTAATACGATAACTTTCATTTTCACATCTTGAACAGGTCTGTTTTGTCCATCAACCGGAACTGCTGCCACTTTATCAATTATCTCTAGACCTTCTACTACTTGGCCAAATACAGTATAATCTGTATCTAAATGCGGTGTACCTCCTACTTGAGCATAGATTTCATAGTCTTCTTCACTGTAAATCGCTCCATTTCTTGATGCCATAGACTCTAGTTGCTGTCTACTTACTTTGTTACCTTGTACCACATAAAACTGAGATCCTGAAGATTTCTTGTCAGGATTTACAGCATCTCCTTGTCTCGCTGCTGAAAGTCTTCCTTTGAAATGATGCTCTTTAATTTCTGCATCCAATGTATACCCTGGGCCACCTGTTCCTAAAGATTGACCAGCGGGAGCACCTTTAGAATTGGGGTCACCACCTTGGATCATAAAATTCTGAATTACTCTATGAAACAATAAGTCGTCATAAAATCCTTCTTTAGCTAATTTTAAGAAATTATCTCTGTGAACTGGTGTAGAGTTAAATAACTCTATTACCATATTACCATATTCAGTTTGTATTTCAACTCTTTTATTCTTTTCAGGTCCACATGAAGCGAACAA
>CAYOIL010000025.1:11217-17853 GCA_964403985.1 uncultured Saprospiraceae bacterium | reverse complement strand
AAAGTAAGCAGGTGATGATTCTCATTATACTTGTTTTACATGTCCTTCAAAACCTCCATTCTCTAATTCTAGATCACGAAAATATCGAATAACATATTTTTTTAAAAATGTTTCTTGTTGTTTGACGCCATCTATAGGAACATCCTTTATAGCCTTATAATGAGGCCATCCATCCGCATCTCTTCCTACAAATTCATAATAATGGTCGTATGCAAGCAATCTGCACACGGCAATATGCATGAGATCTTGTTTCTCTTCTTTCGTAAAAGAATGTTGAATCAAGCCCAATTCTTGAATACCAATAAGAAAAAGTACGGTTTGAAAATCCGGTAAAACACTAACTCCCAAAGCATCTTTTACAATATGCTTCACTCTTGCCCATTCAAAATCTAATTCCCAATTTTCCAATTCCTACAATTTTATGGACAAATATAACAGATAAGAGGGAATTAAATTTCCTCTCCAGCAACAGAAACTGTAAGAATATCTTTATCGAATAAATAAAGACCTCCTTTGTCGTCTCCTATCAACTCCAACTTATCGTTCAATGTACGTGCAAGTGCCTCTTCTTCAATCTGTTCGGCAACATACCATTGCAAAAAATTGTGTGTAGCATAGTCTTTTTCAGTAAGAGAAATATCTACTAGATTATTTATTGATTTACTTACCATCATTTCATGTTCCAACAATTCTTTGAAAGCATGAGTTATAGAAGGATAAGTAAGTGTAGGTTGTTCAAATGAAGGAACCATTGCAAATCCACCTCTTTCGTTTACAAAGTGAATCAACTTTAACATGTGCATTCTTTCTTCATCACTATGACGATAGAAAAACGAAACAACATTATCAATTCCAGGCTGTATTTCTGCCCATGAAGCCATCGCTAAATATACCATAGAAGATTGTCCTTCTATTCGGATTTGCTCATTCAGAGCTTCATTCATTCTTTTTGAAATCATAAATATTTTGTTTAGATATTGTAACACTAAGCTAATTAAAACGTTTGCTAAAACATTCGATTTAGTGCTTTATCTCCCTATTTTAGAATTAGTCTAATCCTAATTAACTGATATTTTCTCTGTTTCCACAATCCAAGACTCTGCCTCTTTATATAAATTCTGCATATCACTTATTGATTGTCCAGCATATCTCGCTAAATTTATTTTCGTTACCATCTGTTTGTAGTTCCCTAAGAGTTCTGGCGTTAATTCTTTTTCTTTCCAGAATTGCTCTACCCTATCCATCGAATAAGCGGTTGTCCCTATGCCAATTTTCTCTTCTAGATAAATACGCAAGGAATTCTCTAATGTCTCCCAATATTTCGATGTATTTCCGCTATCCAATATACTTTTGGCCCCAGCCAATTGTCTCTTAGCTTTTATAAGTGCCGCCTCTTCTTCAGAAATAGGCGCTTCTTCAATTTCTTTGGGTTTTCGACTTGTAAAATAATATACTAAGAAACCAGCTATCGCAACCAATAAGCCCCAAAACCAGAATTGATTGTACCACTTCGAATTCATGTTATTTTCAACAGCTTTTATATTTTTAGCTGTGGCATCTTTCAGGTTTGAAGCGTCTCCTTTTATTTTCAATTGAGTAGATCGGCTTACTTTCTCAATATATTCTTCTTTATCCGTGTCGAAATAAGCATAAGGAATTTCGAGTCTTTGATTACCTCCAGTTTGGGGTATTACAATGTATTCATAGGTTTTAACAAAAAAGATCTCTCCATTCTGTTGTCTGTGATCCTCTCCTAACAACTTCGGATCAAATATTTCAAATCCTTCTTGCTTCCATTCAGGAGCGTTCACTTGATCTTTAATTCCATTTCCTGACAATTCCAGTTGTACTAAGATTTCTTTTCCAACTTCTTTTTCACCATCGGTCACAGAAGAGGTTGCTGATAAACGCCCTACGGCTCCAGTAAAACTAGTCGGCGCACCTTCTGGCAACGGTTTTATCCTAAGATTTATCGCTTCCGCTTTTAATACTCTTCTCACATTACTACTCCCAAAAAATGATCTTCTTGCATTATTTTTTCTGATATCCGCATTAAAAAGCATTGGAGGAATTTCTAATTCTCCCGACCTCAATGGCATAAAAGCCATACGATTTATCCATGAAATGTTTCTCAGTTTTCCGTCTATTTTCTTCTGAACGGTCTTATATTGTTTGTTGTCACTGATGTCATAAGTAATAAATTGGTCGGGATTAAAGTCATTACTCAAGCTTACTCCACGTAAATTTATATTGCTAAAAATCACATGATGATCAACTAGAAATTGTTCTCCAACAAAAATTGAAGTATCTGACATTTCTACTGTAAGATATAATTCTTCGTTTGTTGATGCGCTAGAGGCCTTAAGCACATTTATCGTTAACGGCTTAGAACTTTTGGTGTATGTCCCGTATTTGATTTTGGCTTTGGGAATGGTGTATTTTCCGGGTTTGGGATAAGCGATTTGGTAGGTGTATATTTTTTTATAGCTAGAAACTCCATTTATACTTCTTGACTCTTGTCTAGTAAATGGCCCAGAAACGATTTTGGCAGGAGAAAAATTAGGAGGTGAGAATTCAGCTCCTCTTCCATTTTCAATAACAAATTCAATATCGAATGCTTGATTAGCTACAACATCTTCAGCTGATGTCAATACGGTAAATTTCTGGGCTTTCGCCCAAAAGGAAAAGCAACATAAGAAGAGAATAACTAGGCAACTTTTTACACACTTCATTTTACCTAGATCTTTTTAATTTTTCGTTTATTACGAATTCTTTCATCTGCATCTTCTTTGCTTTCATAGCCTTTTATAACAACTATTTGAACAGGTCTTTCCAGTTTCACTCCACACATTTCTGAAGGCAAGGAAAATGTTCCTTCTTCAATAGGTGTTAATATATATGTTGCTGAAGTTTCTGCTTTTCTTTCTCCATTTATAATAGAAATAGATTTCGAAGTACTAGGGCCTGCTACAACTATAAAGTTTTCGAATTTCAACGGCGTATTTTTACAGCTTTTATTCACAGAATATTTTACTGAAAACTTAGCTTCTACATTGAAAGTATCTTTTTCAATTTCGATGGTCAAGTCTTGAGCAAAGATGAAATTTGCTGCAAAAAGTGCCATAATTATTAAATAGTTCGCTTTCATAGATTTTAATTTAATTGCGTTTCAATTACCACTTTTTCTTTTTCTCTCTGGTATCTGTAGAAGAAGTAGCTCTCATTTTCTGTTGAACTTCTTGATCCTCTTTTTCTACCATTTCTAGTATTTTTTCCATCTCGGATTTAGAAGCTTTTTTCTTACTCTCTTCTTCTTCTCTTCGTTCAGCTTCATTTTTCTTTTGTTGTTCTTCTTCTTTCTCCTGATTTTGTTCTTCTTGCTCTTGATCTTGTTCTTGCTGCTCTTGTTGATCTTGCTCTTGCTCTTCTTGTTCTTTATTTTCTTGATCTTGCTGTTCCTGCTGTTGTTGCTGCACTTGCTGTTCTTGTTGTTTCGCTTGATCTAGTTGGATTTGAGCAATAGCAAGATTGTGTCTTGCCCTAAGGTTCTTAGAATCTTCGGCAATTGCTTCTTTATAGGTGTCTATTGCTTCTTTTAGTTTTTCAATACTAATCATTTGCTTATTGCTCAAGATTGTATTTGCCACATTATAAATCGCTCGAGATTTTTGTTCGCTAGTTGTAGCGACTTCTATTGCTGAAGTGTAAGATCTTATTGCTTTTGCTTCATTGGGGTCTTCTTCCGGCTCTTGCATCATCATTCCAGCCAATTGTTGATCATTCGATTGAATCTGACTTTCTTGAGCTACACCTGTATTATAATAACTTTTGAATGAGGCTTTTTTAGACGTAGCTTTTTGATAAAACCCTTCTGCTTCTTCGTAATTATCCATTCCCATATAAAAGTCACCTTCAAGTAAGAGTTTTCTTGCTGATTGTGCTTCCACTAGAAAGGGAATAATAAGAAGGATAATAAATAAAATACGATTTTTCATTACTAGCTTTTCGATATTAAATAAGTCTTAAGTGGCGAGAAAAGTTGCCATAAAAGCAATAGAAATAAAGGAATTAAAAAGTATTGATAAATAGAATCAAAGTTTGAAAACTTCATTACTTCAGTAACTTGTTTTTCCATTTGACCTATATTCTTTTTCAATGCCTCATCAATGTTTCTTTCCGATGATAAATCATAGTAAGCTGCATTTGATTTATCGGCAATTTCACTCAGCATTCGTTTATTTACCACTGACTTTACAGGTTTTCCCGTTTCATCAAACAAATAATTATCTCTTCCTATTCCAGGTACAAAACCGCCATTATCAGTTCCTATTGAAACAGTAAAGATGAACACATTATTTTCTTTTGCCTCACTTATTGCTGCATTGATATCTTCTTCATGATCTTCTCCATCACTAAGAATAATTATAGATTTCCCCGCGTCATTTTCTTCTTGAAATGCAGAATTAGCCAATCGGATTGCTGCAGATATTGATGTTCCTTGGGTTGGTGCCATTTTTGTATTTGCCGCTTGAACAAATGAGATTGCTGAACTTATATCACTAGTCAAAGGCATAAACATATAGGCTTCACCAGCAAATAAAATCAGCCCCACCCTATTTCCTTCAAGTTGTTCTATTATTCGCTGAGCAAGATTTCTTGCACGACTCAATCGATTCGGTTTTAAATCTGCTGTACGCATAGATTCTGAAATATCCAATGCAATAAAAATATCGCTACTTTCGATTTCAACTTCTTGAGAAGATCTATTTATTTGTGGATCACTTAATGCAAAAATACCGCAGACTAACAACAGCAGAAAAACATATAAACTACCCCACGAAAGTGTTTTCTTTGTTCCATAAGTAAATCTTGATAGTTTTGAATTTTGGGCGAAAGCCCCCCATTCTTTACCTTGCTTTATCTTAAAATAACGATACAAGAAAATCAATACTGGAATCACTACCAGACAGATAAGATAAGGTGTATGTGCGAGTCTAATCATACCGTATAGATGTTTCTAAAAATAGTAGATTTAAATCCAAAATGCAAAAGAAGAACAATCAAGCCACTAAATAAAAAGCCATGATATCGATCTTCTCTCCTTACCAAAGTTGTAGAATCAAATTCCGTTTTCTCCAGCTGGTTTATCATTTCATATATTCCTTTTAACTCCGCCTCATCAGTTGCTCTAAAATAACTACCTCCGGTCTTTTGGGCAATTTCATTTAATAAAGCTTCATCAATTTCAACTTTGCTGTATCGGTATATTGTCTTATTTCCATAAAACTGCGGAAGTAATGCTTCACCGTTTGTTCCCACACCTATAGTATATACTTTCACTCCGAATGTTGAGGCTATATCTGCTGCTTCAAGTGGATCTACAATACCTGAATTATTGGACCCATCGGTGACTAAAATTACTAGTTTAGATTTCGCTTTACTGTCTTTCAATCGATTTACAGAGGTAGAAAGTCCCATTCCTATTGCAGTTCCGTTTTGTATCTGTCCATACTGAAGATCATTCATAAATTGCAAAAGGACTTTATGATCCAGTGTAGGCGGAGAAGCAGTATAGCCCTCTCCTGCAAAAATTGTCAAACCTATTCGATCACTAGGTCGGCCTTTTATAAAATCACTGATCACTTCTTTAGCCACTGTTAAACGATCCGGCTCGAAATCTTTAGCCAACATACTTAGTGATAGATCCAATGCAATTACAATATCAATCCCGTCACTAGTAATTTTCTGCTTTTGAAATTTTTGTTGGGGTCTAGCCATTGCTATAGTTAGCAACGCAAAGCCAGTAAAAAATAAGAAAGGCATTATTTTAAAAAGTATACTTTTCCATGTCCAGGTGGTGATCTTATCTGAATTAACCTCCGGAATACCAATTTTAAAAAATTGAGCAGATGTCAGCTTTTTCCTCAGTAAAAAATAAAGAGGAATTACAGCTAACAAAAGCAACCACCATTGTTGTCCCAGCGATATGTTCGTTAAATTACTCCACATCTTCAGCTGGTTTTTCTTTAGAAGACTCTACCATGTCAATCGCATCGTCAACAAATTTTTCATGCAAACTAGCATCGGCTTTTGATTTCGCAAACTTTATCATATCTGCAACATTCAATGTATTGCTTAACTGTTCCAGTTGTATTTCATTCAAAAAGTCCCCTTTCATTTCTTCCAATATTTCGGTAGAAGTCATTTCAAGGGCCTGAACTTCAAATCGGTTTTCGATATATTCTCTTATGATATCAGTAAGTTCTGAAACATAAATCTTTTCGCCTTCTGTCTCCCATTTTCTACTTTCTTTAAGTCCTTTTAATTTCTTCAAAGCAACAACATCAGGAGGAATAACAATGATTTTTCGTTTAGGTAAAGGCGGAGGTAAAACTTCTTTTGCAGGTCGACTTTTTAACTTTTTCCTAATAAACAATGTTGCGATTATCCCCAGAATCAACGCTATAATCCACCAAAAATCCAAGAGATAATCCCATATTTTCTTTTGTTCTGAATCTATCCCAAAAGAGGATACTTTCTCTGTATTCATTTCTTCAAAAAACGGGCTGTAAACGAGCAATCCTCTTGATCCCACGTCTATGGTATCTCCAGAGACTAATGTAATTATAGGTGGTG
>CAYOIL010000025.1:0-11207 GCA_964403985.1 uncultured Saprospiraceae bacterium | reverse complement strand
CAATATATTTCTCGAGGAGCGGAACCTTCCGTATAATTCCATTTCAATTCATCTGAATTATAAATAAAGTCTTCTCCAAAAAAGTCATCAGAATTCCAGTCATAATCGATGGAATAATTAGCCGTATCAGCTGCATTGGTAAATTCAAGGTTCGCTAAAGTATCCCAGTTTACTTCTAGGACATCTTCGGGTGAATAGCCGGAAAGGATTAACTTCACTTCTATGCTATCCCCTACCATCATACTATCCTTTTCCGTAAAGACATAAGCTACTTGGGCTTGGGCCCAAAAGCAAAAGAAAAGACATACTATTGACAATCCTATTTTCATGAAGAACGCTTTTTAAAGAATTTTAATAAAGCTTTTATATAATCTTCATCCGTACAAATTTGCAAAAAGTCCCCTTTCAATTGACTAAAGGTATCTTGTATTTGATCGGTACGATCATCAAATTGTTTTCTATAATTATCACGTGATTTACGCGAAGAAGTATCGAGTAATACTTCATTTTGAGATTCTTGATCAAGTACTTTGACAAGTCCCATATTCGGTAATTCTCTTTCGGATTTGTCAAAAATTCTAATACCTACAAGATCGTGTTTTCTTGATATTATCTTAAGTGCGTCTTCGTAATTATGATCTATAAAATCACTAAGGATAAAAACAGTGGTTCTTTTTTTGGAGACATTATTAAAATATTTTAATGCTTTTTCTAGATCTGTACCACGTTTATCTGTTTTTGCATCTACTAAATCTCTTATTATTCTAAGAATTTGCTTTTTCCCTTTTTTAGGTGGAATGTATTGTTCGATATCGTCGCTAAATAAAATCGCTCCTACTTTGTCATTGTTTTGAATAGCGGAAAAAGCCAAGACAGCACATAACTCAGTGATGTAATCGCTTTTGAGATATTCTCCAGTACCAAACAAGGCACTTCGGCTAATATCAATAAGAAACATGATATTCATTTCACGTTCTTCTTCAAACACTTTTATATGAGGAAAATTAGTTCTTGCTGTTACATTCCAGTCAATATGTCGAATATCATCGCCATAAGAATACTCTCTTACTTCACTAAAAGACATACCTCTTCCCTTGAAAGCACTATGATATTCTCCACTAAATAAGTGTTGAGAAATAGCTTTCGTTTTTATCTCAATTTTCTTAACCTTTTTTAATATCTCATTAACTTCCATTAGGTACGCATGATTTTTTTAATAAGACTATTTCTTTTCATCCAGTTTTTTAATTCTGAATAAGGGATTTTAATTACTGAACATCCATGAATAGGATCATAATCTGTACTAATTAATACATAATTATCACTTAATGAATAGTATTTAAAATCTGATTTTTCAAGATGTGCGATAGAAGGATTGGATTGCATTTCAACACCTACTCTATTGTTAAAAAAAGAAACAATATCTACGTCTGGTTTAAACTGGGCAATAGCAGTTGAAGATTCATCTTCGGAGAAATCATATAAAAATGGGATTACTTTTCTATTCGTTTCTCCATATGAAAATCGATTTAAAATAATTCTACCACTAATCATTGAAGTTCCTAAGTAATCGATTTCAGTCCATCCATTCCATTTATGTTGAAAGTGGGATTCTTCTGGTTCTAAGATTCTTGGTTTTTGATGGTTTTTAATTTCGTCCCGAGTTATTTCTTTTTCTTTTGATATTATTTTATTTAAAAAAGAATTAAATCCTTCATGATCAAATACAGGGAATTCTACATCGCTTAATATATTTTTGGATGCATAATACACCCGCTTGATTTCGGCTTTATTTTCTTTAGAAAAGTATTGTAATTTACCTTTATTATTGGCTCGTAATTTGGCATTAGTTTCTTCATAAATAATGGAATCGCTCGTATAAAAAACGAGAGGTTCAATAGACGAAACGGTAATGCTTTTCTTTTTGGCGGAAGCCAAATAAATCATATCTCCTTTATTCTTTTCATAGATGTCAAGTGCAAAGCATTCATCAATTGTATAATCACAATATTTCGAATAAGAAGATTTAAATGCTAATGGAGCGTAATCCGTAATTGCAGCCTTTTTCAAATAGAAAACTAAGACATCTTTATTGACTAAACTATTCCAATTTAGTTGGAATTCATTATCGTCGAAGAAATTAAATTCTGAAGCATTAATAATCCCCAATTGATTTCCATTGCTTGAAATTTCAGACATAGCCAAGTGGCTATTCGTCCATTCTCCTTCAAGAATAAAGGTTTCACCAGAACTAACTAATCTATAATACCCATGGATTTCCGTGTCGCGATGGCCGAGAAAAAACTCAACAGGATGAACGCCATCCAAGTGACCTTTGAATACAGATAGATCAATATTGGTGTGAGGTACGGCAAACATTTCCCTTACCTTTTTATAATCGGCTTGCGCCCAAAAGGGGATAGAATTGCAACATAGTAAGAGTACAATTACTAATTGTTTCATGCGTCTTAAGGGACTTGAACTGTATTAAGAATAGTATCGATTATATCTTCTTGGCTGATGTTTTCAGCCTCTGCTTCATAAGAAATTCCTATTCTATGTCTAAGTACTTCTTTAGTTATAGAACGTATATCTTCAGGAATTACGAAAGCACGTCTATTCAGAAAGGCAGTCGCTTTTGCCGCTTTTGCGAGGTTTATTGTTGCTCTTGGAGAACCACCGAAATTTATAAGCGGCTTTAATTTAGCAAGTCCAAATTTTTGAGGAAATCTAGTTGCAAAAACGATATCTAAAATATATTGTTCAATTTTTTCATCCATATATATTTTAGCAACAGATTCTTTAGCTTTTACGATAACATCCTTCGTAATGATAGGCGATATTTTCTGATCAAAAGATTTATCTAAAGATCGTCTCATTACAATACGCTCTTCTTCTACTGTAGGATAATCGATTTTTATCTTAAGCATGAATCGATCAGTTTGAGCTTCCGGTAGCGGATAAGTTCCTTCTTGATCTATTGGATTTTGTGTTGCAAGAACAAGGAAAGGTTTTTCTAAGACGAATGTTTCTTTTCCTATGGTCACTTGTTTTTCCTGCATGGCTTCTAATAAAGCACTTTGCACTTTTGCGGGAGCACGATTTATTTCATCGGCTAAAATAAAGTTAGCGAAAATGGGTCCTTTCTGAACACTAAAAGCATTAGTTGCAGGATTATAAATCATTGTACCCACAATATCTGAAGGCAATAAATCTGGCGTAAATTGTATCCTTTGAAAAGAAGCACTTATTGCTTTAGATAGAGTATTTACAGTTAGTGTTTTTGCAAGACCTGGAAGTCCTTCCAGTAAAATATGTCCATCACTAAGTAAGCCAATCAATAACTTATCGACCATGTTTTTTTGGCCAACTACAATTTTCGATGTTTCATTCCGAAGTTCTTCCAAAAAAGCGCTATCAAGCTTAATTTGCTGATTTAATGCTTCTATGTCCAATGATGCTTCCATTTAAATTAGGTTTTATTTTATACCAGTATCCTTTAATAAGTCCAAATTTAAAAATTTATGACTCTTTAAAATATAAAGGATGTTTATCTTTTGTATTATCGCTTATTAACTCATAAAAAGAGTAAAATCAACACAATAATATATAAAAATTGTAATTCTTAAAAAGCATTAACGATTGCTTAACGCCTCCTATTCCTAAATTAAATTCTTGTTACTCTGGTTCGAATCCTAAAATAATATTGAATTGCCCATAGTCTCTAAAAGTAGATGTTGCATCTAAGTCCTTATCGAAACCAAATCCATAATCAAATCCCATTAAACCAAACATTGGTAAGAATACTCTAAGTCCTACTCCTGCCGATCTTTTAAGTTCAAACGGATTAAAGGTACTGAAACTGTCCCATGCATTTGCTGCTTGAGCAAACGTATGTAAGTATATTGTAGAATTGGGGTTAGTTGAAATAGGATATCTTAGTTCAATAGTATATTTATTCCATATTGAAGCACCATCAATGTTTGTATTATTTACATCAAGGTCTGAAACTTCATAACCTCTTAAAGAGATAATATCTTTACCATTAATTCCTTGTGTTTGATTATTTAAACCACTACCTCCTACTTCAGCTCTTTCAAACGGTGGAAGCCCTATTTCGTCTCTATAATAACCCATAAATCCTATTTTAACTTGAGTCATAAGAACTAACTTATCTACTAAATTAAAATACCATTCACTATCGAATCTCCATTTGTGATATTCTAAGAATTTAAATTTACTTGCATCTTGAAGATCTTGAACAAAAATTGATTCTTCAGCGCTTGTCATAGGATTTCCTCCTCCACGAATTTTGTTTTCAAGAGTAACTGCATTATTAACTTCTTCTTCAGAAAGGACTGAACTTTCAAGATTTCTCCAGAAGTAATAAGGAGTTAATTGAACTGAAAGTGACATCTTCATTCCACTTCTAGGATATACAGGTTCATTAACTGAACTTCTAGTAAGTGCTAACTTAAGTGAGTGATTGTTAAATGTTCCTCTGTTGATAGAGAATCCTTGATTCACAAAATTGTTAAGATCAATTTGCTCTAAATTCACTGTTCCATATAGAGAGAAGAAATCATCAGGCCATTTCAATTGAGTTCCTAATCCTACAAATCCTCTTAAGATAGATAAACTACCTGATCCTAAGGTTGAATAATCAAAAGCAGAATAAACAACACCAGTAGTTAATGAAGTCGGCTTTTTACCTCCCAACCATGGTTCTGTAAATGATACATTATAAGATTGAAAGAATTGCGAATTGGATTGTGCTCTAATACTTAACTTCTGAGCATCTCCTTGCGGTAAAGGATTCCATGTCGATCTATCTTTAATATTCTTTAAAGAGAAATTATTAAACGTCACACCTAAAGTTCCTATTAGTCCAGATACTCCTCCATAACCAGCTGACAATTCCAACTGATCACTTGGCTTTTCTTCTAGCGTATACACAATGTCCACTGTTCCTCTTGCAGGATTTACAGGAGTTTCCATATTGAAAGCTTCAGGATTGAAATAACCTAAATTCAATATTTGACGTTGAGATCGAATAATATCTGATCTACTAAATTTCTTTCCAGGTCTTGTTCGGATTTCTCTTCTTACTACATCTTCATGCGTTCTATCGTTCCCTTTTATGATAACCTTGTCAATTGTTACTTGAGGGCCTTCTGTGATTCTTATTTCAATATCAATAGAATCGCCTTGAATTGCACGTTCTACTGGTTCAACTCTAAACATTAGATATCCATCATCCATGTAAAGTGAACTAACATCTCTTCCATCTAAGCTAAATGATAATCTATTGTCAAGTAATTCCTTATTATATACATCACCCGACTGGATTCCTAATACTCTGTTTAGATAAGTATCATCATAAATTGAATTCCCTTTCCATGTGATGTTTTTATAATAATATTTAGCTCCTTCATCAACTTTGATTGTGATTTGCTGTCTTCCTTTCTCATCTCTCCATACAGAGTCACCAACTATTTTAGCATCTCTATATCCAATATTATTATAAAAAGCAATGATTCCATTTTTATCTTTATTGAAGTCATCTTCAATGTATTTCGACTTCTTCAAGATATTCCATCTTGTTTTGGTGTTTTCCATTTTCCTTCTCAATCTCCATGCTTTTGCATTTTCATTTCCTTCGAAGGCGATCTTTCCAACTCTTACTTTCTTTTTCTTATCAATATCAAATTCTAGTTGGACACTATTTTCTTTTGATGTATCTCTTGTTTCAACAACTCTTACTTTAGCATCTTGAAATCCTTTTTCATAATAATAGTCAAGCAATTTCTTTCGGGCTAATTGCTTCATATCCTCTGTGATAATTCCACCTTTAGTAACGACATTTTCAAGAACTTCATTTAGGTCGTCGTGTTTTACTTTTTTTACTCCAGCATAAGAATACTTAGATAAAGTAGGTCTTTCTTGAAGTTTTATTTCAAGGAAAGCTATATCTCCTACAGTACGCTCTAGAAAAATTTCAATATCACTAAAAAGTTGCAATCTCAATAAAGCATTGATTGCATTTGGAATTTCTTGTCCTGGAATTTTTATTTTCTTACCAACACGTAATCCTGAAACAGCTATAATTGCTTCACTATCTCTATATTTTAGTCCAGTTACTTTTACTCCTCCTATTTCATAAGATTTCACAGTTTCGTAGTCTACTATTTCAGGGTTTTCTGTTTGGGCGAAAGACCCAGAATAAACAAAAAGTAGGCAAACTGCCAAAAAGAAGGATAGTATATAATTGTTCTTAGTCATTTTTTAATTCTAAATTCACTTTGTGTAAACGGATAGAAAGTACCCTCTGTTGCTTATGATTTGATAATTTGCTCGCTAGTTTTCCCAAAACGTCGTTCACGTTGCTGATAATCAATAATAGCTTTATAAAAATCTTCTTCTCTAAAGTCTGGCCAATAGATAGGTGCAAAATAAAGTTCGCTATATGCTATTTGCCATAATAGATAATTGCTCAATCTATATTCACCGCTAGTTCTTATCAAAAGTTCGGGATCTGGAATTCCAGAAGTAGTTAAATATTTTTCGAATAAATCATCATTTAAATCTTCAGCACTGATGGTATCATTCTTTGAATCTTCAACAATCTTTTTTACGGCGTTGATAATCTCCCATCGTCCTGAATAATTTAACGCAAGATTAAGCATCATTCTATCATTATTCTTAGTTTTCTCTATACCTTCCATTAAGGTTTCATAAGTCCTTTTGGGTAATTTCGTTAAGTCACCTATAGCATTCAATCGAATATTATTTTCATTCATAGAATTAATTTCGATTCTCAATGTTTCAACAAGTAGGCTCATTAAGGCATTTACTTCTAGTCTAGGTCTATTCCAATTTTCAGTTGAGAAAGCATACAATGTTAAACATTTCACTCCTAGATCAGCTGCTGTTTCAGTAATTTCACGAACTGCTTTCACTCCATTTCTATGACCAAAAACACGGGGTTTCCCGTATTTTTTCGCCCATCTTCCATTACCATCCATAATAATGGCAATGTGTTTTGGGATTCTGTCCGAAATGATCTGCTTTTTCAGATCCATAAGTTTGTGCTTAAATTGGCTGCAAAAATAGCAAATTCTTTCAAGTAGAAGGCTTATAGCTATTAGTGTTTTAAATGTTACTTTAAAAAAAGAAAGCTAACTTGATGACATAATCATGAAAAAGGTGAATTTCATTGCATTTGCAAGCATTTTTTTATAGATAACCCTTTCAAAATTAGGTATAAGAAAATGAGATTAATTTCAATTTGATTCCTTTTGGCCTTGAGCCAATTAAAACATATAAAAGTAACGCTTCATGAAATATACTAAAGAGGTCGAAAAGTATTCGTAAATTTGGGAATACTATTGATGAGATTTATGAAAAAATATTTATTTACTACTATAATCGGCCTGCTTTTTTTGACTTCATGTGAAGTGAATGTATGTATCAACAAGAGCTATTTTATTTCTACATATGATCGATTTATAGAAGACTTTGAAAAAGGCAATAACAAGTATTCAACAGAGGATTGGAATTCAAAGGAGGAGAAAATTAAGTCATTTGTCAATGACTGTTATGCTTCATTTAAGGAAGAAATGAGTGCAGAAGAACGAGTCAGTTTTTGGACAAAGTATGTGGAATTCATGATTATTCGATATAAGGGTGAAGCATTGTCGGAGATAGAGTCACAGGATAGGAAAAGTGAGGTAGAGATTTATAAAGAAATAAAAGAATCTTTGGGAGAGGTGAATTTTGAAAAGCTTTTCAAGGATATTTATGGTGACGATATTGAGAAGGCAGTAGATGATGTTCTCAAAGAATTAAATAAGTGGGGAGATCAATTGAAAGATTGGTTGGATAATAAAAAATAAGATGTACGATTTAATATTAAGTTTTATAACTGCATTTAGTCTTACTTTTCTGGCGATTCCGAGCATCATTCACATTGCCAAGAAGAAAAACTTGGTGGATGTTCCTGGGAATAGGACAAGTCACGAGGAGATAACCCCATCGCTGGGAGGAATAGGGATTTTTGCAGGGATGATATTCTCGATTGTGCTATGGACACCATTCAAGGTATTCGGTGATTTGCAGTACATTCTATGTGCCTTTATCATTATTTTCTTGATCGGGGCAAAAGATGATATTTTACCGATGAGTGCTTCAAGAAAAATGCTTGGGCAACTTTTTGCTGCCGTTATTCTTGTACTCAAAGCAAATATAAAATTAACAAGTTTTTACGGGATTTTTGGAATTTATGAACTCCCGTATATGTGGAGTATTTTGATAAGTATTTTCACCATAATCGTTATAATTAATGCGTTTAATTTAATTGATGGGATAAATGGACTTTCTGGAGGGATAGGTATATTAATTTCTTTCGTACTAGGAACTTGGTTTTTTATGATTGATAGTATGGGGCTTGCCATTATATCTTTTTCAATGATAGGAGCGCTTTTTGGTTTTTTGAGGTACAATATTACACCAGCCAAAATATTTATGGGTGACACCGGCTCCTTACTTCTTGGTTTAGTAAGCTCAATTTTAATTATACAATTTATAGAAATGCATGGTATAATTGAAGATTCACCTTATAAATTTAAAGCCGCACCTGCTGCAGCAATAGGGATTCTTATTTTACCTCTATTCGATACTTTCCGAGTTTTTACAACAAGAATATTAAGAGGTAGATCACCTTTTTTACCAGACAGAAATCATATTCACCATTTACTTATTGACACAGGCTTATCACATATGAAAGCAACGTTAATTTTAATTCTAGTAAATGCAATTTTTATAGTCTTAGTTGTAAAATTACAATCTTTAGGAAATATGAATTTATTGATTCTTATTTTGGGATTAGCGATAGTTTTAACAACAATATTATACGTTATTTCTAGATCGAAACGCAAAAGTTTAGGTTAATGAAATTTGATTGGCTTTATGTTTTTATAGGCGGAGGATTGGGTAGTGTATGCCGATACGGATTACATGTTTGGCTGAACGCCAAAAATTCATTGTCTATTCCATGGGGCACTTTTGCAAGCAATTTTGCGGCCTGTTTACTTTTGGGATATGCGGTCAGTAAATTTGCAAAGGAAGGTCAATCAGAAGGAATATGGGTGTTTCTTATATCTGTGGGATTCTGTGGTGGCTTTAGCACCTTTAGCACATTTTCTAAAGAAAATTATGAACTCTTAGTAAATGGTTCGTATGGTATATTGACTGCTTATGTAACTTTGAGTTTGATCCTTGGTGTTGTAGGATTTATATTGGGGCATTCAATAGCCTAAATTTAAATTACTAGAATAAATTCTAAAAAAAATTCAGCCTAAAGACTGCCCCAATACATCTATTTTGTAGAACGTACATTAATACCTTTCATAGACTTGTATCTTGCTCTTTTTGGGTTAAAAGTTTGAGCTCTATGTTCTGCATTAACTATTTCATTAATTATTGCTTTTTTCTGTACTAAGCTAGATGTTTTCTTTTGGCTGTTTCTAGCGATTGTGTGAAGAATATTCTTTATCATAATTTGTATTTTTTATTAAACGACCGCAAAGGTAGTAATCAAATTAGAAATTAAGCGAATAAAAAGAATAAAATTTTGTTAAAATAAACATTATGGGTTGAATTGATATTTATATTTTGAAATAACAAATTTTTCCATATTTATGACTGTTTGGTAGGTTAGGATTAGATTAAGATACTATACTGAAGCTTACAATTAAGATATAATTTTCGAGAGGGTATGTTATTAGTAATCTGAGCCCCAAAATACCTTACTTATTTCACAATTTAACTCAAAATCAGGTTAGTTAGCTTTACAATTATATTAATGAGTTAAATGTATTGCATAATATGGAGACTAGGAAATAAGAGATACAATCAAAAAGAATAAATGATTAATTAATCATTCGTAAATCTTTTCCATCAAAAACACCGATACCATTGTTGGAAGTAAGAAAAACAAGAAGATTGTCAGAGGTAAAAACAACTTGCTTGACAGACATTTGAAGGCCAATAGCTAATGGTTCTCTATCCCAAAGTAAGTTGGGCTTAAATATCAACTCAGGATTTTGAATCCTACCTTCAATAGGAATAGAAGATTTATAAAAGCCGTTACTTGTAGCATAGTAAATCTTCTTGTCTGATTCATTATAAGCACCAGGTCCTACAAAGACTCCATTCTCGAACGAGTCAGAAAGTGAATCAATATTTTGATCTTCACTATCAAATAGTTTTTGAACAACATCATTTTGAATTTTATAGATTTCGCCTGAATTTACAAAATGTTGTAATCCTGAAGTAATGTATATATTCTTGTTTTCATCCTCAAAAACCGAATTAGGGAATAAGAGGTCAACATTTAAGTTTTCATACTTTAAATTAAGTTCTTTTCGATTCTGAGTGTCAAAAACTTGAATTGATCCTCCGAATTCACCAAATGATTTTATCATCCATATTCTATCAGAACTATCAATAAAAGAATATTGTGGTGAGATAAAATGATTTTTAACACGTCGATTAAAAAAAAGAAACCGTTTTTTAACAATCATTCCATTACTAAGAAATTTAAAATTATTCCAAAATTCATCATTTATTGGGTCATAAACTCCTTGTGGAATAATTACAAAGATTTCATTTTTGGAATTAAAAATGATTTCATTTATTGAAACTTTTTTCTTCAATTTTAAGAAAATAGAAATTGAATTATCAATTTCATTATACTTATAGATGCTTCCTTTTGTAGTTCCTAAATAAATATTATCAAAATTGTCTTTTGCAATGGAAGTGAAACTTTCTAAGCTTAGTCTTTTCAATTGATTCTTTTCAAGAGAATTTATCTCCCAGAAATAGAGCTTGCCATTGCCATTTATAGCATATAGATTTTGAGGGGTAATGAGCATTTTAATAAAATCAGCTCTATCGATATCTAATTGCTTCTCTTGTGAAAAAGAGCTTAGCAAATAGCAGCTGAAGAGGATTAATAATAGTATTTTTTTCATGACTCGTTATTGCTAATTTAAATTAGATAATGAAATTAATATTTTCGATCAATGATTTCAACTTCTTTAGAACAAATTGTTTGTTACCTATTTAATATGACAAGAGTACTTTAATGATTTTGTAGCCTTCCCACAATTAGGACAGGTGTTAAGATATAATAATGCATTTGAATA
>CAYOIL010000024.1:19734-24603 GCA_964403985.1 uncultured Saprospiraceae bacterium | reverse complement strand
AACCAATTAAATTTCGGCTCAGATAATAAGTTAATTATATTAGATTTTTTAGCTTATGATATGGTTCCAAACTGAGTTTGCGGTTACCTAGCTTATGCAATTTATTGATTTGCAGATGATTAAAATAAAATTCTTTTATTTTGAATATTCGAATAGGCTTTTATTCACTTTATAGGTAGAAAGAATCATATAAAATCACCATTATCTTGGGTAGCTTTATGTAGCTTGCTAAAAGTTTAGCATTCTCGCCTAAATACTGGCATTTTCTCAATACTAATTTAATCTTATGATGGCGGTAAAGATTTCTTATTTTCATAAATAGGAATGAATTAAAATACGTAGTCATGGCTTTAGTCATGCCGAGGCATTTTAATGATGTTACTAGAAATGAAAAAAGAAATACTACCTCTGATTATGAGTTAAATTAGTATCTAATTTGCATTTGCGCAATTTAACTCGAACTTAGGTTAATAATTAATGAACACAATTCTTCTAACTACTTTTCCAAAGTTAATGGATCAAAACTTTTCTAAAGTGATAAGTGATTTCACAACTTTGGTTTCTGAACTAAATAATACAATTCAACTACTCTAAACTTTTTTGGACTTTGAATTCAAGAATTATTAGCTATCACATCCTTCCAGACTTCCTACATTTTCACTAACTTGTAAAACGCATATTTACCCTCGTATTCTACTCTTATATAATAAACACCCGAAGGGTAATCTTTGACCGATATCTTTGAATTTAAGCCAAAATTATTTTGCTCGTTTATCAGTTGTCCAACTTCATTATATATTTTAAGGTCAGTTAAACCGTTAATATCAGAGTCAATAAGGAAGAAATCATCGGCTGGATTTGGGTAAAGAATAAGATCGTGAATCGGATGATCTTCAACTGAAACAATGTTTTGGATAGTAAATGAAGTGTCAAACATACATCCATTTCCATCCACAAAATTCAAGAACCATTCACTTGCTGTTAGAAATTCAATTGTGTCTGCAGTTGTGGGAATATCATAATTCCAATTATACTCGTAAGGCATTACTCCACCAGTTGTCACAACATAAATAGCTCCATTATTCTCGTTGTTCGTTGCATCAATGACCTCAATACTAACAATCAAGGTGTCAGGATTTTCTAAGTAAATGCTATCTGTAAAAACAATACAGTTCCTTTCATCGACTATTGCACATCGATAATATCCAGCTCCTAAATTGTCTATTAAGGCCGTATCATCGTTATTGTTCCACAAATAATCCAACACTCCTGTTCCACCACTTCCCATCATTAAAATAGCTCCTGTTGTATCATCATGACACACTATCGGTGACAAAACTTCATACGTATAGGTTATCTCTTCTGGTGATTCTATTAAAAGGCCGTTTTCTTCTACTTCACATCCATCTGCATCTACCACCAATAGATCAAAATTACCTGCTGAAATATTGGAAATTACCCCATTTTCATAAGTGAAAATGCTGTCGTTCAAACTAACTTCCAATGGTAGTTTAAAATCTCCTTCCAGATCAAAAATTATACTTCCACTTGCACCATTGAAACATTTTGTACTGTCTACAATTAAATTGACAATCGAAATATCTTTGTCAATATTTACTACTTCAACATCTTCAACCCCCATCCCGCAATTGTTCGCATCTAGCACAATTATATCATATGAGCCCGAACTTAAATTTTGGGCGAAAGCCCCTTCTTCATTTACTCCTCCCGACCAATTATATGTCAATTCTCCAGTCCCTCCTTCAGCATTTAATCCTATATATCCATTAGCATTGCCACAATATGCTGGTGCAATACTGTCAACCATAATCGATAATTCCTCAGGATATTCTAAGTTAATACTCACACTATCGCTATTGCATTCTATCGAATCTTTTATAATTATTAGATACATTCCTTCTCCCAAATCACTGAAAACTCCTTCATCAAATTGCATTCCATCCAACTCATATTTCAAATTTCCTTCTCCCCCAGAATACTCTACAGTTATTTCTCCTGTTGACTCCCCAAAACACAATGGATTTACAGCAACAATATTTTCCTGAACCAAAGGAGAACTCGATAAAATCTCGATTGAAACTATACTATCGGCACACAAATTTGAATCTTCCACTTCGATGGTATATAGACCTGCATCTAATGAATCGATAATTAATCCATTTTCTCCATTTGACCAATCAATTTCATAAGGCTCTATACCGCCTTGAATACCTATCTCGATTCTTCCGCCTTCTTCTCCACATGAAATCGAAGTAACACCCAATAAATTAATTTGAAGTTCAGCCGGTTCATCAATGGTAAACGAACTTTCAGTTATCAAACATCCATTAAGGTCCATTCCGTTTATATTATAAACACCACCCATCAATGAAGTTAATTCCAAGGTATCAGCGGTTATTTCGTATAAGCTATCATTTATAACTACCGATAAAGGAAAATCAGTTACTTCATCAAATTCTAATTCGGCGGACCCATTAACTTCATCAAAACATGTAATATCAGTAACATTATTTGTTACTATTTCAATGATCACTTCCTCTTTTTCTACTTCGATATCTTCTATAAATACTCTACAATTATTTCGATCTGTTACTGTTACATCATAAATCCCGTTTGTTAAGTTCGAGATATTCTGACTCGTTGAATCATTGCTCCATGAGTAATTATATTCTGGCGATCCACCCTCTACTTCTAAAGTGATAGCCCCATTTTCTGACGTACATAACTCTTTTTCTATCATCATTATCGTCGCCACCAATGAAATTGGCTCCTCAATCTCCATTCCTCCTAAAATGGCTTCACATTCGTTTTCATCTGTAACACTAACTTCATAAACACCTTGAGTTAATAAATCTATTGTATTGCCCAAAGTCCCTTCATTCCATGTATAATTAAACGCTCCAGTTCCTCCACTCGCCTGAACTTCAATAAATCCATCATTTTCACCGAAACAACTCACATCCTCTATGCTTGCTATTGCGATCTCAATCGGAAGTGGTTCTTGAATTTCAATAGAATCAATCGCTTTACAACCAACTGAATCAATTACTTCAATTCCATAAATTCCGCCTCCAAGATTACTCAAAAAATAATCTGAAGTGCCGTCTTCCCACATTACTGATGCATAGGAAGAATCGAAGGCTATCGATGCATACCCGTCTGTTAAGTCAGTACAACTTACATCTTGAATTGAATCAATTAGTAAATCAACATATCTTTCGGCTCCTAAATCAAGAATTCCTGTTTCTATTATACATCCATTTACATCAGTAATCTGAAGATTGTATGGACCTGGATCTACATTTTCTATATCTTTTGTTTCTTGTCCTGTACTCCAAACATAGGTATATGGTCCATTGTCTTCGTCGTGAAATATTTCGATACTTCCATCTTCATATCCTAAACAAGTTGCTTTGTTTAATACCGAAATTAAAAAATCAAAACTTTGCATCAATTCGATTGTAAAGGTGTCTGTTTGAATAGTGCAATTTCCTGCATCACTGATTGTTGCGAAGTATAGACCAGCAGCTAAAGAATCAATCTCAAACTCTTCCTGTCCCGTATTCCATTGAATTGTGTAAGGACCAATTCCGCCAGTAGGTTCTAATGAAATTGTCCCATCCATTATACTATTGCATGTTTGATTCATTAATTCAATTAATTCATAATCTAAACTACTACTAGAGTCTTCATCTATTAAAGAATTACAGTTATCATCAATTCCGTTACATTCAAATTCAAGTGACTCAGGATTGATTAATTCATTTTCATCATTACAATCTCCTTTTACTGACACATATCCTGTAGGTAATGTAATTCCACAATAAAAAATACTGTCGACATTACTTCCATATCCGTCTTCATCCTGGTCACGGTAATAAATCTGATCAGCATCGGGAACAAGCTCTATACCAGCAAATCGAATGTTGTCAATAGCAATATCTCCTTGATCACCTGCTGGATTTGAAGCTCTAAAACGGATTTGAAAGGCCGTAGAAATTGAATAATCTAATTCCATATTGACCAAGGTCCAATCTTGAGATTGTGAGCCTGATAACTCCCACATTGTGAACCAACTGGCCCCACTGTCTAAACTAAGTTCTACAGTCAAAGTGCCAATATCAGAACCGTTCATATTGTAATAAAATGAGAAGTTACAGTCAATGTTTTCTACTATTTGAAGACAAGTAGATTGTAAAATATAATCCTCTGGAGAGCAATCTTCAGAACTTTCAACATACAGATATTTACCTATTCCATATAGACTTTCTGAAGGTCCTGTGAGATCAGTATTTGTCGAGCCTTCACCAATTTTCCATTGGTTTTGACTTGTATTTGTGAAAAGATTTCCAGTATTACAATCTGCACAATTAATTATACAATTGGATCCATTATCAGCTGTCATTTCAAGGGAAGACTCATTACAAAAAGTCTCAAAAAAACTTGGGCAGGAAGTGCTTAAATTACTTTGTGAACAAGTACCTTGATAGAGTAGGGTATAAGCTGTAGAAGATGTTAGATTTTCTACATGAATGGTATCATTTTCGCAAGGAACAATAATGAAGGTCGAATCAATTCCTTCAGAATTGAAAAGTACAATCTCTACTGAGTCACAACTTGAAGAAGGAATGACTAAGTCTAGACTTGTGTCACTTATATTTATCAATCCAATATTTTCTGGTGCTTCACAAAACACTTCTTCAAAAACGATTTCAAAAGTTTTTAAAGTACCCACTTGACCATTAGCATCATCGCACAATTCAATGAACCAATCTCCATTGGGATTCGAGAAGTTCTCATATAAGTCTAGTATATCTCCTTGGGGTCTTAAAGATCCTCTTAAGCCAC
>CAYOIL010000024.1:13399-19724 GCA_964403985.1 uncultured Saprospiraceae bacterium | reverse complement strand
CATTATTAACAGAATTACAAGCTGACCTATCGATTTGTAAAGGTTCTAAGCATGCATTGGAGATTGTGCCTATATTTTTAGATCCTATTCCTTTGTCCTGAAAAAGAATGATTTTATCTCCTGCGGGATTTACAAGTGAACACTCTATATCAGAAGGCCAATCATGTTGAATAGCAATGCGGACTTCTCTAATAAAAGAATTCACACCTAGAGAATCTCCAATTCCACTTACGGGATATCTAAACAGCATAGGGTTCCCACAACTATTATCATCGATCTGTAAATTCAAATCACAACTTTGAGCAGGATCAATTTCAGTATAAATATATGCTGGAGTAGACCAATTTGTATTTCCTGCATCACAAACCGTTCTTATTCTTATTTGATAAGTAGATGCTGGCAATAGATTTTCAAAGGTATAAGAGTCTACAAACGAGGTGTCATAGGTTGATAAATTAGGAATTTCACCATGAAGAGTATAACTGATTTCGTATCGAATTACTTCATCTTCAGAGGAAAAATCAGACCATTCAATATCAATGCTGGTCATTGTATTTGAAATCTGCGAGATAGAATTCGGGCTAAAACAAACGGATGAGGAATAAGAAAAGTAGGGTGTTAATACTAACACAATTGTTAGAATTATCCGATTTTTAAAATTGTCTATATATAAAGAATGTGTACTCATTCGTCAGCTAGATAAACTTCTTTAGTTAAGAAGAATACTAGTTTATATGTTTTAACAGTTCAGGTTTTGGCTTCCGCCAAAGTAAAAGAAAATAGCATCGAGATTAAATTTGAATCAATCAATTGTTACTATTCTTCGGGCTAAAAGTACATATATTATATAACTATATATCTTAAAATTATATATTTATTATGTTGGTATAATCTATTTTAGATTACAATGTTGATCATTCTTCCAGGAACAACAATTATTTTCTTTGGTGTTTTTCCTTCAAGATATTTATCAATGCCTTTGATAGTAAGAACTTTTTCCATTATTATATCTCGTGATTCATCAGCTGCAAAAGTTGCTTCAAGTCGTTTTTTTCCGTTGAAACAAACTGGATAACTAATTTCATCTTCTTTGATATGAGAGGCTTCAAAAATAGGATATGTTGCCTTGTGAATACTTTCTTTTTCGCCAAGAGTCTCCCATAGTTCTTCACTAATAAAAGGAGCAAAAGGAGCAATTAGCTGTATTAATGGTGTTAAAATAGATTTTTTATGACATTTCTGTTTTTTCAATTCATTAACAGCAACCATAAAAGTGCTTACACAAGTATTGAATGAAAAGTTTTTTATGTCTTGTTCAATTTTTTGGATGGTTTTATGTAAAGTTTTCAATTCCTCTTTAGAAGGAGCTTCATCAGTTGTAACTAAGTTTCCTTCGTCATCGTAAAACAAACTCCACAGTCTTCTTAAAAACTTAGAAACTCCATCAATTCCTTTAGTATCCCAAGGTTTGGATTGTTCAATGGGACCTAAAAACATTTCATACATTCTGAAACAATCAGCACCATATTGAGCAACAACATCGTCGGGATTAATTACATTAAAATACCTTTTAGACATTTTTCCCACTTCGGAAACTGTTTCCATTGTGAAAGCCTCGCCTGATTGTATGATATCATTGCCTGAAATGACCTTGTTTCCAGACATAAAAGAAGCTTCTTTATACTCTGGACGCCATTCTATAAACTTCTGAATTCCTTCCAATGAAAGATGAGAATCAGGACTACCGTAATTCGAGACAAATTCTACAAACACTGGGATTAGAGCATAAGCATCTTCCTCATATTGATCTTTCATGGAAGCTGAAATAAATTGTGCTTTACCATTATTCTTTTCTTTTAAAAGTATAAGAGATTCTATAACACCTTGAATCATTCCTTGATTAATCAACTTTTTGAACGGCTCGTTGGTTGGTACTTTATCATAATCAAAAAGTACTTTATGCCAAAATCTACTATACATTAAGTGACCCACTGCATGCTCCGTTCCACCTATATATAGATCTACATCTTGCCAGTAATCAAGAGCTTCTTTTGAAGCAAATTCATTTTCATTTGAAGGATCCATGTACCGAAGAAAGTACCAACTTGAACCGGCATATCCTGGCATTGTATCCGTTTCTCTGGTTGTATTACCAGCATTTACCCAATTTTCAACTCTCGCTAATGGAGATTGTCCACTCGCTGTAGGTTTGAAGTTGTCGAGAGCTGGTAACTCTATTGGCAATGAGTTTTCTTCGTCGATGATTATTTGCCCGTTTGAATCATATCGAATAGGGAAAGGTTCTCCCCAATATCTTTGACGACTGAAGATGGCATCTCGAAGTCGATAGTTTATTGTTTTATTTCCTTTTCCAAGTTTCGCTATCTCTTCAGTTGCCTTATAAATTGCTTGTTTGACCTCTAATCCATTTAAGAAATCACTATTAATCATTTTTCCTTTCTTCTCGAATTTCTCAGCGTTAGGAAATTCAGATTGATCTACCACTTCAACAATTGGTAAGTCAAATTTTTGGGCGAAAGCCTGATCCCTTTCATCATCACTCGGAACAGCCATAATTGCTCCACTACCATAATCTTTAAGTACATATTCACTAATCCATATCGGTAATTTATTTCCTATAAATGGATGAATCGCATATGCACCTGTAAAAGCACCTGAAACCTTTTTTGTATTTGAAGAACGTTCGATGTCACTTCTAGCGCCTACATATGCAAGATATTCTTCTACTTTTTGGACGTTTTCAGAAGTTGTAATTTTTTTCACTAAATCATGTTCTGGCGCCATTACCATATAAGTCGCTCCGAAAATTGTATCAGGCCTTGTAGTAAACACTTCGATATTTTCCTCATGTCCATCCAAGTCAAAAAAGATCTTTGCTCCCGAACTTTTGCCTATCCAGTTTTTCTGCATTGCCTTTAATGAATCACTCCATTCCAAATTATCTAGATCATTTAAAAGACGTTCAGCATAAGCCGTAATTCTCAATGACCATTGCATCATTGCTCGTTTTTCAACTGGAAATCCACCTCTTTCACTAACACCATCTTTTACTTCATCATTAGCTAATACCGTTCCTAGTTCTTCACACCAATTTACATATGAAATCTTACGGTATGCTAATCTATAATTTGTTAGATAAGCCTCTTTTTCTTCTTGAGTATAAGCTTTCCATTCATCTGCAGTTATTTCTTTTGGGTCTTCAGTATAGGCATTTAATTGCTTACTACCATCCGCCTCAAGGTTCGAAACTAATTGACTAATCGATTGAGCTTTATTATCATTTGTGTTGTAATATGAATTATATAAAAGAAGGAAAATCTTCTGTGTCCACTTGTAATATTTTGGTTCACTAGTGTTTACTTCTCTTGACCAATCATAATTGAAGCCAATATTATTCAACTGCTTTTTATACATTGCAATATTTGTTGCAGTAGAGTCAGCAGGGTGAACTCCAGTCTGAATTGCATATTGCTCAGCAGGCAAGCCAAAGGCATCAAAACCCATAGGATGTAAAACATTAAATCCTTTCATGGTTTTATATCGAGCATAAATGTCAGATGCAATATAACCCAGTGGATGACCTACATGTAATCCAGCTCCTGAAGGATATGGAAACATATCAAGGATGTAGAATTTTGGTTTTTTACTGTCGTTAGAAACTCTATATGTTTCATTTTTAATCCAGTAGTCTTTCCACTTTTGTTCAATCTTACTTGTGTCAAATTGCATAGCTTCATTTTATAAGCTTGCAAAAGTATTAAAGTAAAGTAACTATATAGCTTTAAAGCGAAACAATTTTAAGGCATGTTTAAATTGTAGCTTTTGATGCAGATGGATTAGAATGGGTAATTTAATCCGATTGTAAAATTTGGATTGCGAATATAATCTCTTACACTTACGAATTCCCAATCTGGAAAAGACCAATAATTATATTTGAATTCATTAGAAGTATAAGGATTTCTCAAGCGATAACCCAAATCAAGTCTAATTATGATGAAATTTAAATCAATTCTGAAACCATATCCTGTTCCTATGGCTATTTGGTTATAAAATTGATTAAACTTAAACTGTGATTCAGGACGGTCGGTATCTCTTATTGTCCATACATTTCCCGCATCTACAAAAACGGCACCTTCGACAAATGCATAGATCGGAAATCTATATTCTAAACTAGCTTCAAGAACAATGTCTCCACTCTGAAAAAAGACTGGACTATCAATATTTGGCTGACGAAAAGCCCCAGGACCTAGCTCTCTTGTTTGCCAAGCACGCAAACTATTTGCACCTCCTACATAAAATTGCCTTATGTAAGGAATTACATCATTTTTTAAGAAAGGAACACCTACACCCATATGATACCTTCCTGCAATAGAATGTTTATCATTTAGTTTTTGGGTAGCATTTACATCAATGTCGACTAAAGCGAATCTAGAAAATTCAAAAATATTATTTTGACCTAAATCGATTGCCCAAGTATCTTGACTGTTTGTAGCCAAATTAAATAATCCATTTAAACTCAGTACTTCCAAGCCAGATACTTCTGTATTGATTTTAATATTCCAGTTAAACCCACTTGAGAAAACAGGAGAACTCATCTGATAAAGTAATTGCGGAATGAAAAAAGTTGTAATAAATCTTTTATCGAAAGATCGAGCGAAAAAGGGTGAAGTATCTAGAAAATCGGCTCTGAAAGTCGAATCTACATTTGTCGATAAACTATTGACGCTGAATGGCGTAAAAATGTATCTGAATTTATTATCTGGGATATATTCATAACTGCTAGATGCAATTGTACTATGGGTTGTGTATTGTCCTATTTGTTGAATATATCCATAACTTGCAAAGTATTCTGTTTTAGTATTATTCCTGTATTTTAATAATTTTTCGTCGTTATGAAATATTCCTACAAGATTATGAATCATATTTCTATAATCTACTAGAATAGGGAATTTTAATCCGGCTTGGAGGCTGAATGTAAGATTTGTGTTCAGTTGTGGAACAGTAAACTCAGAAGTTGCTTCAGCTGATAAAGTTAATTTTTCTCCTCCTCCAAAAGTATTAATATTGGATAAAGTAGTAATCCCGGAAAGTCCTATTCTATTTATGTTTCCTCCATCTTGAGCGAGAAAAGTATAGAATAAGTTTAAAGAAGCATCGGTTGCCCATATATCATCAATAGGTGTTAAGAAGATATTGTAATCAACTATTGAATCAACATCTGCACGAACATCACTTGTGATATTTATAAACTTATAGGTTCCTAGTTTGGAAAGGGAAGAATAAGTGTTATCTACATCTCGTTTTTTATAAAGTTGACCTTCTTTGATTTGGATCATTCGATTCAGTGTCGAAGCATTCATATATGGTTCATCTGAAACGAATTGATAATCAACATTTTTAAAGGTTTGTTTGAAAGGAGAATTATCATCTTTTATACCCCTGTAATTAGGATAAACGGTGATTTTTCCAATGGTATATTTTTTATGATATTTCTCATTGGGAGGTGCTATTATTCGAACAAAAACATCCATCTGCATATTGGAACTATCGGCTTGGAATTCTATATAATTTTTAGCAAATGCTGCATATCCCTTGTCTTGTAGTTTAGTGAAAATTCTAGTTTTTTCAGCTTCAAAAATTGATTCGTCAATTTTAGTCCCTGGTTTAATTAATGTCCGAGGTTCATATTTATCTACTAGTCTTTTAATTTCAGGGTCTTCTATGAAATATTCTTTAGAGCGTACAGTATATCTAGCATCCGTTATTACTGTATAAGTAATTCTAGCTTGTTTCTGACTGAGATAAGCTGATGGTACAACTTTTGCGAAATAAAAACCTTTGGAATTCCTTAGATATTTTTCCATACGAACCGCTGTTTGACGCATCAATTCATCATCGTGCAGAACTGGAAGTTGGGCTTCTTTTAAACGACCTCTTTTGTTTTCTGTAGTATCATATTCTATTTTATTTCGAAGATAAATAGCTTCTCTTGATGCACCTTGATAATTTGTGTTTGGTTTCTGTATAACTAATGCCTCCAGATTATAAATTAGTTCAGTATCATCTTTGCTATTCTTTTTGTCGAGAATTACGACTTTATTTTTCTTTACAAGAAATTGATTGTCAGTTAGATATCTTGAAGTGCCGCATGAAGATAAAACTGCGATACATACTAGGAATAATAAACCATTTATATTTGAACTCTTATAAGTCACTTATGAATTTTACGAAAATCACTAATAAACAAGTCAAGTTTCTTCAATCTTTAAAACAGAAAAAATTTAGACAAAAGTATAATAAATAT
>CAYOIL010000024.1:0-13389 GCA_964403985.1 uncultured Saprospiraceae bacterium | reverse complement strand
TAAATATGCTATTGAAGGGGCTAAAATTGTAAACGAACTTATTCTTGAACAACCGCAATTTGTGGATTATTGCGTGACTACGGAACATTTCTTAGAAAAGAATCCTAATTTTTGGGGATCAACCGATATACCTGTTTTATTAGCTAATTCGAAGCATATGGAAATGATTTCTCACATGAAGTCAGCACCATCAATAATAGCTTTGGGAAGTATTGATGATGATCTTGAGATTCGGGCTTTCGCCCAAAATGGTAAATATTTATTTTTAGAGCATGCACAAGATCCAGGAAATATGGGTACTATGATAAGAACTGCTGCTTGGTTCGGAATGGATGGAATTATAATAGGAGAGGGGTCTACTGAGTTATGGAATCAAAAGGTTATCCAATCTTCAATGGGTGCCATTTTTAAAATACCCCATAAGATTATGAATCTTAATGAATTAAAAGAAACAGGATTGCCCCTTATTTCAACAGCTTTAGATGGTGAGAATTTAGCCACTTTTAAATGGCCAAAATCTTATATAGTGTGTTTGGGTAACGAAGGTAAAGGTATTACAGACGAACTGAAGACCCTTTCCACCTATAATGTTTTTATTGAAAGTTTCGACAATAAAGGAGCAGAATCTCTTAATGTAGCAAGCAGTGCTTCAATTATTTTATATCAAGCACGAATAAACAATAATTAACTTCTATTATTGACTATAGAGCAGCTAAAACGGCTTCTTCTAAGTTGTATCTTGGATTTACAGCAGCAATTTTTCCATCTCTTCCAATTAAAAAAGTAGTAGGAATCGATTTTACACCATACATCTTATGAGCTTTTGAATTCCAATGTGCTAATTCGCTTGAGTGCGAATCCCATTTTAGATTATCTTTTTCTATTGCAGCTTCCCAACGCGCTTTAGCATTATCTTTTGCCTTTTGAATTTTTTCAGCATCATTTCCTAATCTTCCCATGTTTCTTGGATTGATTCCATCTAGAGAAAAAGAATAGACTTCAAAACCTTTTTTATTATACTTGTCATAAACCTCAACTACATGTGGGTTAGCTTTTCTACAAGGTCCACACCAACTTGCCCAAAAATCCAATAAAACTACTTTTCCTTCAAGATCCGAAAGTTTTTTTGTTTTCCCACTTGGAGATTCTGCAACAATATCTGGTGCATCATCACCAACTTGTACTTTGTATTTTCCTCGTTGAGCTGCAATAGTATTTTCTATACCCACGACTACCGCTTTGATTTCTTTTGAATAATCACTATCGGGAAAAGCCGCATCTAATTTTTGGCTTAAACCTTTATAAACAGATAGTTTCGAAGCATTACCATTGAATTGTTTGTTGGCAATATATGTTGCAATTAAAGGATCATTGTGAGTTAGTATTAACTGATCAATGGATATCCCTTTTGTTCTAGCATTTTTCGAATCATCAATCGCTTTTTTTAAGTCAAGTGAAGTTTGCGAGCCTTCTACGGTGTAGTTATATTTATCAGCTAATGTTGATGTGATTTTTACATCAGAATCATTAGGAGTTAAACGAAGAAATGCACTAGCAGAACCTATTCGTACTCTATAGATTCCATCATCTAATTTTTCGTCAAAAGCAAAATTAAACGAACCATTTCCGTTAGTCTGAGTATTTGTTAAAACTCTTGTATTTCCTCCAGCAGTTATTTTGTCAAAGTAAACATTCATATTCGGGGCATCAGAAATAGTGCCGCTGACGTTTTGAGCTCCTTTTGGTCCCGCACAAGCTATAAATAAAAGCATGGCAAACGCTGTGAATATCGAGGTAGTAATTTTCATAACAACTTTGTTTTTTAAATTTTTGGGTTAAACCCAAAATAAATATAACGTTTTTTAGTTTTTGGGCTCAAGCCCAAAGGTACATATATTTATAAAAAGCATATATATACCTGTTCTCCAAATTATTATTTAATGTCTCTTTAAGGTAATAGAGTTGGTTCAAAATTGAAGATTAGTACATTCCTTTTCATTATTTGAAACAAAACACATTATTAATTTGCTTTAAAACTTGTAAAAGTCTGCATACTTATTAAATAATTCCGTAAAAAAACAATTAAAAAAGAAAATAATTAATCGCGAAAAACAAGACTAAATAAATCCAAAGAATGTCTAGGAAATGCCAGTAAATGGTAAGAAGTTTTAATTTTCTTGACTTATCAGGATCACTAAAATACACTAAAACACTAACAGGTTCTTTCATTCTTTTAATGGCTGTGTAGAGAAATAGAGCTAAAAACGGAATGCCAGCAATAACATGGGCAAAGTGGACTGCTGATATAAGGTATACAAAAGAAGCTATATTGTCTTGGTTGACTAGAACTCCCGAACTGAAAAGTTGCAACCAAGCAATAATTTGTAGAATAAGGAACAAGATGCTAAGTCCTAAGGTAATCGATAAACTTTTTTGATAACCTACTGTATCATCATTGAGATATTGTTGCTTACAATTACGTAATACAAACGAACTTGCTATTAAAATTAGAGTATTCAAGTAAAAAAGCCATGGTAATTCTAATGCTGGAGTATTTTGTTGGACCCGAATATAAATGTAGGAACCGGAAAAAGCTAAGAATAAAAAAGTCACTCCCGCAATTAAAAGTGACATAGAGATGACCTGTGGGTGTATTAAGTAATTTTTATTTTGTGCCATATAGTGAGCTTATATATCTTTATAATAATTGATAAAAGAAAATGTTTATTTTTTATTCAGGCAACCATGTTAAAAATCAGTCATATACTTTATAGAAATAGTACATAAGTGTGAATTTGGAAACAATAGAAAAGGCTAAAAATCAAGTGCGCTCAGCTCAAACGGCTTTGTATAATCAATATAAATCGTATTGGTTTTCGATATGTTTGAGATATCATAAGAATAGAGCGGATGCTAACGATAGTATGCAAAATGCTATGGTTCAGATTTTTAGTAAGTTACATCAATTTGATTCAGAGAGAGGAGAATTCAAGCATTGGACATCACGTATCGTTGCAAATGAAAGTTTACAACTATTGCGAAAGAATTCAAAATTAATGAGTGTTGAAGTCGTAGATGATCTGCTGGACGAAAGAGTAGAAGAAGATTCAAATGAAGAAATTTTTAGTTCTGAACAATTGATGGGTTTTATTCAACAACTTCCAGATGGGTATCGAGCCGTTTTTAATCTTTACATTATGGAAGGATATTCACACTTAGAAATTTCTCAAATCCTAAATATCTCGGTTGGAACATCTAAATCGCAATTGTTTAAAGCTAGAAAAATGTTAAAAGGGATGATGGTTGAACGAGTTCAAATGGCAAGCATATGAGTACTAATAAATATACAAATATTGAGAAACAAATGCGTTCTTCATTGGGTGAGAACCTTTTACAAGAAGACTGGAATACTCCTGACGATGCTTTGTTTTTTAGTGCATTAGAACAGATTGATGAACAAAAGAACGAAGTGGGAGTTGGTGGAAGTCTTTATCTTTCAGGAATCTTGATTTTTTCTTTACTCTTATTGTTAATAGGGCATAGCACAATTAACTTTGATAAGCAGCAACTCTCTGTTGTTGATAATTCTAATAATAGTGAAATATTGGAATCTAAAAGTATTGCAAATACTGTAAATAAAGGGGTTCTTGAAGAACTTGTAGTAAAAGAAGATGTTATACAAGTTCAAGCTCAAAGCCAATTAGAAAATGAAATAATTAATGAAAATAATTCAAAACTTAATGAATATGAAAGTATTGATTTAGACAAGCCAGCGTTAATTGTTGAAAAACAGAATGTTACTAGCATCATTTATTCAAATGACATTTATAATTCTTATGAAAATTCAGTTAAAGAATTAAGTTCTACTGTTTCCAATAATGATCCAAAAGAAGCTGAATTAATTGAAATTTCTAATGATTTAATTTTAGATTCTAAAGTTAATTCAACCTTGAATGACAATCAAAGACTAGTCAATCATTCTTCGATACTGTCTAATAATGAGATTGAAAAGTTCAGTTTTTCTAGATTGTTATCGAATACTGGTGAAGTGAAAAGTATTGAAAATAGTCGTTACAACTTCAGTATTTCTTTAAATACAGGAATCAATTATAATTCATTTTCTATGCCGAATGTTAATTCTCCCGAAGTTAAAGGCTATACTGATTGGCAACAAGGAACTTTTGTTAATCTAGGTATTCAGCAAAAAATCAGTAAAAGATTCAATGTTACGTATGATCTTGGATATAGTAAGGTTTCGAACTCTAGTCGATACTTGAGTGAAATGATCTATGATTCTGCGAACGAAGTAATTGACATATTTGGAAACCTAGTGTACAATTGTGAAATTGAAGTTAACTCGCCTACTACTAACTTTATGTGTGATATGAATCTTAAGTTGAATCATGACATGGATGATAATGAGAAAATGACAAGTGTAACTGATATTATTCAGAATTATGAAGTACTGCGCCTTGGAGTAGCACCTACTTATGATGTATATGTAAGAAATAGATGGAACATTAGTATTGGTGCAAGTCTTTCAGCTAATTATATTACAAAATTTGAGCAAAGCATGGACTTTAAATTATTCCATGATAGTTATATAATGACCCGAGAAACTATGGTTGATAATGATGTATCAAAATTGAATCGATTTTTCATTTCAGCGGGTGCTATTTCAGCGATAGATTATCAATGGACTGATCGTTTTAATTTAGGTATTCAAGCCAGTTACGGACGCAGTTTGACATCGTTAAATACCGCTCAACCTACTTATCTAAGGGATGTTAGACTAGGAATTAAAGGTAGTTGGAGATTTTAACTGACTAGGGTATATAAACTTTAGGAATGCTTATTTACCTGACGATTCTTCTTCACCTACGGGTTCATCAGAAGTTGTAATATAACTTTCATTTGTTTCAAGATTGTAATAGAAGAATAGAGGCTTTTCGTACCTTAAAATATCGATGAAAGCACTATATTTTTCAGCTCTTAGATACACATAGAATTCATATTCTTTCCCTTTTTTAACGAAATTGTTAGCTTGAGAATAATCTCTAGTAAATCTTAGAATAGCTTTACCAGAAGGGACTTTTATTTGAATACTGTAATCGGTTTTCTCACCACCTGCTGATCTACCGTAAAGAAATACTTTGTAAAACAAGAATTCTTCGATTATAAACTGTTTATCTGCCATTACATTGATAATTTGTGATCAAAAATATAAAATCTTAAGTTTTAACAAAATAAAATTTTAAAAAGTTGAATTTCAACTGTTAAAAGAGCATTCTATACTTTTATCGAAGTTATCTGTTTTTATAAAATGTATTGATCTTATTGATAGTTGGTTTATGGTATCTTTTTTCGTAACTATCCATGAGGTTGATTTCGTTTCTGAGTTTTTCCAATTTTGATGTAACTAGCGGGGAATTATTTAAATCTAAAAACCTTATATACTCATATCTTTGTTCATAATTAGAAAAATCGATTTCCATCTCTTGAAAAACGCTTGATGCTTTTTCTATATTTCCAATTTCATTTAACGCCCAAGCATAGCCTATTTTTGCCTTCGATGTTTGAAATAATTTTTCATCTTTTATTTGTTCTGCTATTTCTACTACTTCATTATATTCTTCAAGAGAATAGTGCGTTTCCAATAAATGAATATTTAAGTCCACATCATTAGCGTACATTCCTTTTTTACATGTTAGATAAATTTCTTTAGCCTTATTATAATTCCCAACATTAAAATATTCATTCGCTAAAGCGATTCTATTATTGTGCGTATCAGATATAGTAAGATTATGTTTAAGTTTTTTAATTTCATAATTATCAACAAAAACACTTTTTACACTTTCTTGAAGATTTTCAACATTGTCACGGCTGTAAAAATTAAAATATAAAAAAGCGATAGAGCCTAAAAAAGGAAAGCATATAATGATGAAATACCACCAATAATCGACTTTGTTCTTAAAAGCCAAATAAATGCAAATTATTTGAAGTAGTCCAACTAGTGGAAGAAGTTTAAACATTTGTTTCTTGTCTTAGAAGAGATTTTATTGATTTCTTATTTGTTTTGCAACACTTAAGAGTAAAAATAGTATTAATAGTGAATCAATGATATATCCTATTATTAAAATTAGTTTTTGCTTTAATTTAGCACTAATGTGACCATTATTATGGTCGTAAATACTATAAAATTAGAAAATCTATACCGTTTTCAAATAATTTATAAAGCTTCGAACAGTATAAAATGCAAGTATTAAGTAACGAATGGGAATCTATTTTTCATAGTTTTGTAAAAAGTAAATAAACTTAAATACTCTTATTAGCCCAATTTGCTTGAATAAATAGCATTTAAAAAATGAAAATGATACAACACAAATTATTCACTTTATTGATTTTATTTATTCTCGGAACATCTGGTTTTTCGCAAGTTGTTACTAACGAAACAGAATTAAATAATGCAATTGCTTCTGCTTCTCCTGGTTCTACGATAATACTAGCTGACGGAACTTGGAATGATATATTTATTGATATTGATAAAAACGGAAATTCTACTAATCCAATAACTATTACAGCACAAAATGCTGGATCTGTATTATTGACAGGAAATTCTAGAGTATATATGGAAGGTCAGTATTTGACAATATCTGGCCTAGTTTTTCAAGATCCAGCCAATTTAATTGTAAGTGGTGGGGATATTGAGCCAATTTTTGAATTGAAGGATTGTGATTATTGTAAAATAATTAATAATAAAATTGATACGTATAATGGAACAGAAGCACAAAAATCTATGAAGTTTAAATGGATTTTAGCTGATGGAGAATATAATGAAATAGCCTATAATTCCTTTATAGGGAAATATGGAGTAGGGAGTATTATTAATGATAATAGAAATTCCACTTCACCTGATTATCTAAGTATTCATCATAACTATTTTGCCGATAGAACACCTATTAACGGTGTTAATGACGATAATGATCAAGATGCTATTCGAATAGGTAATAGTAGTACCTCTTTAGATGATTCGTTTTCAGAAGTATATGATAATTATTTTTATAACTTTTTTGGAGAAGTAGAAGTTATTTCTAATAAGTCTGGCCAGAATAAATACTACAATAATACCTTTAGAGAATATTCAGGAACTTTGACCTTGAGGCATGGTAATAATTGTGAAGTCTATGGCAATTACTTTTTTGCAGATAAAAACTTTTTTAGCGGAGGAGTAAGGGTAATAGGAGAAGGCCATAAAATATACAACAATTATATTGATGGTATCAATTCTAAAAAAGAAGGTGGTGCAAATTCCAACGCAACAGGTGGAATTAATGTTTCTAATGGGAGGCTAGATTCAGAATTAAATGGATATTATCAAGTCAAAAATACAGAGATTGTAAATAATACATTCGTAAATTGCGATTATGCAATGCGAGTAGGAACCAATGTAAGTGGTGATTTAGATCAGGCGCCAGAGAATTTGACTGTAGCTAATAATATTATGTACAACAGCACAACGGATGCATATCAAGTTGTTACTGAACCTATCGGAATTTCGCTGTCAGAAGGCAATATTACCGCACTTTCAGATTATGATTTGATAGATGATGGTAGCTTTTATAGATTAGCTGATGGTAGTTCGGCTATTGATATGGGATTAGGTACATATGATTATTTATCAGTGGATATTCTAGGAGGAACTAGAGAAAATCCATTTGATTCTGGTGCAGAAGAATTTGGAGCAAATGGTATGCGATTACCTTATACGAACCAAGATGTAGGAATAAATGTGGGATTCGGTGCTTTGTTAAATAGTATTTCGACTTCCGTTCCATTTCTGGAGTCAGGAGTTTGCGGAGGTCAGGTAAGCTTTAATGTACTTTCCAATGTCGACTGGACCCTTAGTAAAAATTCAGACTGGTTTAGTCTAAGTATTACGGAAGGTTCAGGAACAAATACGATAACAGTTTTTACTGAAGAAAATACTTCAGGCGAGGTACGTACGGGAAGTATAACAATTAATGAGATCGAAGGTGGAAGTGATTTATCGACAGAAATATCAGTTGAACAACTGCTTACTTCTATACAATTTGAAATAGGTGTGGGATCGACTACAAGTCTAGGAACTCAAGATATTCCAGCAGTTTCAGAAGAAAATGCATATAATGATGATTTAACGAATTATTGGACAGGAAATCCCGATAATGACCCTGAAGTGTCCATTACATTTAATTTAGATAGTCTTCATTTTTTAACTGAAATAGGAATAAATTTCTGGAAAGCTGATGAAAGAACTACCAATTTTTCAGTTGCAATAGCTTCTGATTCACTAGGTCCATTCACCACTGTAATTGATTCAGAGAATTCAGCTGATGAAGGTGTAACAGTAAGCACAGAACAGATTTTTAGTTTGAAAGGTACAATTGGTCAATATGTGAAATTTATAGGTTTAGGAAATAGTTCTTCTACAAATTGGACAAGTATTGCAAACGTAAATATTTATGGTGATGAAAATTGCGCCAACGCCGCTTCAAATGTTTTTGACTATCAAGAATTTGCTTCAGTAAATGTCTATCCAAATCCTTCTAGTTCTGGATCGATTTTTATTTCGTCAGAAAATAAAAATTTAGGGAAACTTGATATTTATAACTCAATTGGCAGCAAAGTGATGTCCTTTGATTCGATAGAATCTAATGAGGTAGAAGTGAATGTAACTCATTTGAATTCAGGTGTTTATTATGTGGTATTAGATGGTTTTAAAATCGAGAAATTTATTATTGCAAATCGATAAGAAACGATTAGAGGATTTATTTCTATTTTTTTTCGAGGCTTAAAGTCCTATCCTTCAAGTAAATGTAACTGAAAGTTAGCCATACGGAATTAATCTTTCAATAATTCTATGATCTTTTTGTTGTTCTCTTTTTCAGCCAATTGCTTGGATGTTAGCCCTGATTCCATTTCATTAATATCCCATTTTGCTCCATATTGAATTAATAAACCTACCAGTTCAATGTTATTGTATCGAATACATTCTGATAAAGGAAGTGCAAGGAATTCGGGATGTTGATAATTTGGGTCAACCCCAATTTTCAAATAATATTTTACTAACTCAAAGTCATTTTGTTCAATTGCTTGAAACATTGCTTTCCAATCTCCTCCAGACATAATTACTAAATTATTTTTCTTAAACCAGAGTTCGCAGTTAACTAGCTTATGCATTTTTGCAATTTGACTCAAACACAGGTTGTAAATATATTTATTTTTTTTTGCTTTATTTTATACGGGCGGTGGCCGCGCTATCCATGGTTTCGCTAGGCTCATCCCTGCGGGAAATCACCTTCACTTAGGTTTCGGTGATTCCATTACTATCACTACCGCAAAAAATTAATATTATGCTTTTAAATCCTATCAAATAGCATTTGTCAAGAAATGAAAAGTTTTTATATACTTGAAAATACTTTTATAAGTAATTGATTTGACAAGTATTATACCTTTTTTATAAAAAATATATAGCATTAGGAATAGGGGCTTGTTTTATTCATGATGTCCATAAATTAGAAGAGAAAAGTCTCGTTATATTATATATTAAAAAAAAGTTATATGAAATTTTTATTAAGCGTTTTTGCGCTAATTCTATTTTCATCATCCATGCAAGGTCAAATTGCATCTTCAAAATGGGTGATAGGTCATGGTTATAATGGCGATGGAGAGTACATTATTAAATATCAAGTTAGAATTAAGAATAATAGTCCGAATGAGGTTTGCTCAGTTCAAATCATCGACGATTTAAATAATTCTGGATTAAGCGGTGTATCTGTTTCTGGATTATTAAGTTGGTCATGGCCATCTACAGGAAATTATTCATGGGATGGAATTGGTAATAACAATTTATTGTCAGGATCGGACTGTTTAAACCCCGGTGACGAAACTAATACAGTATTTGTAGCAAAGTTTTCAGGAGGTAATTCTGATGAGTATATTGGTTGGAACTATGATAATCAAGTTCAGGTTGTTGCAACTAACACCAGTACAAGTCAAGTGTATAATGATTTTTCAGAGCATATGATTTGGGATGTTCCTCAATCAGGAAGTGGAACGGCGAATCAGACGCCTAATATGGGAATAGAACCTATCTCAGAAAACGTTATAGGAGCCGCATTAGCTTTGCAGAATGGACCTGAGTTATTGGCTGATGGAACATTTGATTTTACTTATCGAATTACCATTTGTAATTATGGAGATAATGACCCAATTTCACCTAGTGGAACTACAGAAGATCTAGAAATGCTCCATTTTGATATGCCTTTTATGTATGATTTTGGAATGGGTAAAGTAAATTCTTCGACAGTTTCAGAAGTTAGTGTTCCAGCAACTAGTAATATTATAATAAATCCAACATTTACAGGAGATAATACGGATTGGATAAGTTCAGATAATTCACCAGCAGATGGAATGTTAGGATTTGGTGATTGTGCAGTATTAGACATTGATATTAACTTAGGAATTTTGGAGCCTTGGATGTTGGGATGGGATTTGTGGACTTCATTTGAAGCTATTTATTATGGAGATATCAATCCAGATCCAAATGTAGATAGTTGGAATTGGATTCAAGAAACAAGTACTGATGGTTTAGATCCAGACCCGAATGAGGCGGAATGTAATGGTCCAGTTGATAACTGCCAAAGCACACCAATTCAATTTAGCTATCCAGATGTAAGTGGTACATTGTTTTATGATGAAGATGGCGTTTTTGATAATGCAGTTGATGGAACTGGAACTGGAGAACCTGACGATACTCAAATTTATGTAACACTAGTAGATCCAGATGGAACTGTTTACGCTAGTGTGCCATTAAATCCTGATGGAACCTATTCCATATCAAATGTTGCACCCAGTTTAAGTGATTATACAATGATGATCAGTACAAATGAAGGTACAGTTGGATCATCGACACCTCCTATTATAGAGTTGCCTGGTGAATGGGGCTTTACTGGTGAGGGCCTGCAAAGTGATGGCGAAAATGCAGGAGATGGAACTCCAAATGGAACTCAAAATTTTAATGTTGCAGTCGGTGGACAAGTTCAAGTTGATTTTGGAATAGAGGTTATGCCAATTGCTGATAATTACTTCGAAGTAATATCAGCACCTGAAGAAGGAGAGATTATGGCTTTAACTGCTGCAAACTCTTTACCTGAACTTACAGGTATGGATTTCGAAGATGGTTCTCAAGGATCAGGAGATTCTTTGATAATTACTTCACTTCCAACAAACGGAACATTGTATTACAATGGAGTAGAAATTACAGGAATTACATCAATAGGAAATTATGATCCAGCTTTATTAGAGATCGAATTTTCAGGAACAGGATACACTTCAATAAAATTTGAATATGCATGGGTTGATGATGCTGGAATTATGGGCGAATCTGCAGAATATGAGCTTATGTGGAGTATAATCCCTATTGAATTGATTTCGTTTGATGTAGAATTAAAAGGACATAATAGTCATTTAACGTGGAAAACAGCATCCGAAGTAAATAACGAAAAATTTGTTATTCAGTATTCTAACGATGGTAGATATTTCTCTGATTTAGCAGAAGTAAAAGGAAGTGGAAATTCATCTACAATTAAAGAGTATAGCTATACTCATAAAGCCATTCATTCATTGCAATGGAATACAATATATTATCGATTAAAGCAAATTGATTTTGATGGGAAATTTGATTTTTCCAAAGTCGAATTATTAGCTATAGAAAATAGTAGTAGTGTAGAAATATCGCCTAATCCGGTAGAAGAAAACGGAATTTTGAATATTTACAATGATCAAATTAATGAGATTAAACTTTACAATGTGAACGGAAAATTATTAACAACAATGAAATTTTCTGAAGAGAGCTCGAGTCAGTCGATTGATCTTAATAATTTTCAATCTGGATTTTATTTTATTCAAATCAATCAGACGTTTACAGAGAAAATAGTTATCCCTTAATATAATGTCGATTCTTAAGTACTTAAGGGTACTTTCTTCATTACCTCCAAATAATAAAGTTTTAGGGAATTGACATAATTTTAATGTAGGACGCTACCATGTAAAAAGGGTAGTGTCCTTTTATATTTCATAGTGACTAAGTGAATGAGGATTTAAGGCCATTTTTTTAAAGAAAGGATGTCTAAAGAAGTAAAGTAAAATTACAATGAATCACCAATCCCACAAAGTCCCGTCTTGCAATCGGCTAACAGGAAGATAAGATCGTTTGTAAGGATATTTACTTGCTTCTTCTTCATTAAAATCTACCCCCAGTCCCGGTTTGTCTACTATATTTAGATGACCATCAACATATGTAATAGGATGTTCAAATACTTGATTCATTTCTTTACTTCCTAAACCTACAAACTCTTGAATTCCGAAATTTGGTGCCCAAATATTTAAGTGGGCATGTGCAGCATGACCAATAGGAGAGATGTCAGGAGGTCCATGAGGAGCTGATCGTACATTGTAAAGAACAGAAAAGTCAATTATTCTTCTCATAGGAGTAATACCCCCAGCATGAGTTGCTGCAGTACGAATGTAGTCAATAGATTGGGATTCGATTAATTGTTTTGCGTCCCAAATAGAATTGAAAACTTCACCAACAGCTATAGGTAGGGTAGTGTGGCTACGTAGAGTTTTATAATTTGATTGGTTATCGGCAGGAATAGGGTCTTCCAAAAAAAGTAAATTGAATGGTTCTAATTCTTTTGCCAATCTTGCGGCTTCTATAGGTGTTAATCTACTGTGAACATCATGCAGTAGTTGAATATCTGTACCATATATCTTTCGTGCTTTTTCAAATAAAGTTGGAATGAAATTTAAGTAAGTATTAGTATCCCATGGTTGTTCAGGAGGAAGTGGTCTATTGCTCTGTAATTCATAGTAATCTTTTTTATCAGCAAGAGTGCCGTATGTACCTTCAAGTCCTGGAATTGCACATTGTAAGCGAACCGCTTGATATCCTTTATTAATTAATTTTCCTAGATTATCTAATGTTTCCTCTATTGTTTGTCCATTAGCATGACCGTAAACTTTCATTTTAGTTCGACTTCTTCCACCCAATAATTGATAAACAGGTAGATTAGCAATTTTCCCTTTAATGTCCCATAGAGCCATATCAATTCCAGCAATGGCAGTCATTGTTATAGGCCCTCTTCTCCAATAACATCCTTTATATAAATATTGCCAAATATCTTCAATTTGCTGTGGATCTTTACCAATTAAACAAGGCTTTATATGCTGCTCAAGATAACTAACCACAGCCATTTCTCTTCCATTTAAAGTTGCATCCCCCAATCCATAAATTCCTTCATCTGTATGTATTTTTACTGTGACAAAATTCCTGCTGGGACAACTTGT
>CAYOIL010000023.1:21257-24941 GCA_964403985.1 uncultured Saprospiraceae bacterium | reverse complement strand
TAATCAATGGTGTTTAATTTTATTACGGATGTAACTGATGGAGACAACTTATCAGGAATTCGCTGGGTAGAGTTACGTAGAACTACGGGAGAATGGGAATTATATCAAGAAGGTACATTCTCACCAGATGATGGATTAGATAGGTATATGGGAGGAATAGCTATTGATGGAGCTGGAAATATTGGCCTTGCATATAATGTTTCAAGTGAAGATGAGTTTGTAGGGGTCAGATTTACAGGAAGAAAACACGATGATGAACTCGGAGAGATGACAATAGTTGAGCAGATTTTAGTAGAAGGAGAAAATACCATTTCTAGTGGAGCTAGATTTGGGGATTATGCACAAATGGGAGTTGATCCAATAAATGATAGGACTTTTTGGTATGTAACAGAATATGGAAAAGGAGCTGGATCATCATCTTCAACTAGAATTGCTGCCTTCGAAATAGAAAGAGATCCTATAGACATAGGAGCTTTCAAATTCAATGGAGATTTAACATCTGGCTTTGATCCTATGGAAGAAATTAGTTTTCAAGTAACAAATTTCGGGATGGAAGAAGTTTCTTCATTTACAGCAGGTTATATTTTCGAGAATGGAGATGTTGTAACTCAAGAATTTAACGAATCAATAGAAAGTGGGGAATCAATATTCATAACCTTTGATGAAATGGTAGAATTTAATGGAGCGGGTACTTATTCTTTAACTGGATTTACTCAACTTGATAATGATAATGTAAGTGCCAATGATTCAATTAAAGTTGAATTAACAAATATTGCTGCATTGGATGCTGGCTTATTAGGTATAAGTATAGAAAACACAACTATTTGTGATGAGACTAGCACTGTAGACGTTTTATTAAGTAATTTCGGTGGCGATCTACTTACTTCAGCATTAATAGAAGTACAACTTAACGGTGATGTGGTATATAGTGAAACTTGGACAGGAGAATTGGCATTTTGTAAATCTGAAATCGTAGAAATCACTTTATCTGGTTTTATATCTGGAACGAATGAGATTCTTGCGACAGTTTCCGCCCCTAATGAAGGAATTGATCAAGGCTTATTGAATAATGAAACGTCTACTTCATTAGAATTTATAGACAATGCTGTCACATTAACTATCAATTTCGAGTTAGATTTTTACCCAGGTGAAACAACATATGAAGTAATTGATATTAATGGCAATGTAATTGCAGCTGGAGGACCATTTACAGAAAATACTGCATCAGAAGAATTCTGTGCTGATCCTGAACAATGTTACACTTTTATAATCTATGATTCATATGGAGATGGAATATTTGCTCCTGGTGGATATGAACTTGTAGATGAAGATGGTAATGTTTTAGCTTCTCTTTTAGAAAATGATTTCGGCACTCAAGAAAATAATGACTTTTGTGCTACATTCATGTGTATGCTTGAAGTAGACATTGATATAACTCCTGCAAATGATACAAATGGAGGTTCTATTTTAATTACTCCATTAAATGGTGTCGGCCCCTTTTCATATTCTATTGATGGAGGTGATACTTTCCAAGACAATCCTTTATTTGAAGGATTAGATTTAGGTGAATATGAAATTGTGGTAATTGGTGGGGAAGATTGTGCGTTTGAAGGAGACGCAGTTATTGACGCTTGTTCACTTGATGTAAATGTGGAGTTTGAAGATGAAAGTGATATCAATTTGGGATCGATAATAATCAATGTTACAGGCGGAACAGAACCGTATATGTATTCTATTGACGGTGGGGAAACATTCTCATCAGATAACTTATTTAATAATCTTACATCAGGAGAATATGATGTCGTTGCAGTTGATGCTGATGGATGTGAATTTACAACTGGAATAACTTTAAACTTTGTAGTAGCTAATGAAACGCATCAATTAGGATATACCATTACAGCAACGCCTAATCCAACAGCAGGTGTATTTAATATTTTTCTAAAAGGAGACATTCCTAGCGGAGAGAGATTAGGATATAAAATTTATGATGCAACAGGCAAAGTAATCCGCTCTGACGATTTAGTGAGATATGATAGCAGCTTTACAAGTCAAGTTTCTATTGCCTCAGAAGCTGCAGGAGTATATTACATAAGGATTATAAATGAAGACATCAATCAACTTTTAAAAGTTGTAAAGATTTAATAAATCAATAAGATAAGATAAAAATCATTACAAAAGGAGGTATCAATTTTGATATCTCCTTTTTTATTTATCGACTATTCCCATTTTTTTCATTAAAAAAGATGCATTCATATTTTTACAAATTCCTGGTTTCAATTTGTAATCAAAATATAATTCTCCATCGATTATTTGGGCATCAAAATATTTATTGTGTACTGTTTCGATTTCATTTGCAACTACACATAGAGAAAGGTCATGAGTAGCAATTATACCAGATGAACTTGTTGCATTAACTTTTCTTAAAAATTTTGCTGAACCATCAGCTTTGTCTTTACTATTAGTACCTTTTAATATCTCATCTAGAATTATAAAATAATCTTCTTTTTCAATTTCATTTACGATGTATTTTAATCGCTTTAATTCAGAGAAAAAATAAGATTCATTTTCAGAAAGAGAATCGTTTGTTCTCATACTACTTATTAATTTGATTGGATTATAATCAAAAGAAGTAGCACATACCGGTAATCCTGAATTAGACATCACTATTGAAAGGCCCACAGTTCTTAAAAAGGTAGACTTTCCAGCCATGTTTGCTCCTGTAATTATATTAAAGTGTTTTCGATCAATATCATAATCGTTTGCTACAACATTCTTAACATCAATCAAAGGATGAGCTAGCAAAGTTGAGTTTAATAAGCCTTGTTCGTTCAATTTAGGATAAGTTAACTCCTCTTTTCTATTGAAGGCAAAAACTGCCATGCTGATATACTTATCATATTCATGTATTATCGAAAACCAATCTTCTACTAATTGGCCATTCATTTTAACCCATTTATCTATTCTTGCGCACAGCCAAATATCTCTCAGAAAAAATCCATTGGCGAATATGGATATCATAATGTTATTCCTTTGATTTAAGCTATTCAAAAGTCTGGCAAATTTATTAATTCTGGCAGAAGGGAGGTTTTCCTTATCAGAGTAAGATTCTATGTTAGAAACAAATTCTTTTGATTCAATTCGACTGAGTAGTTTGCTATATTGTTCGAATAAATCATGCGCTTTGGCCATTCTAGCAGCAACTTCATTAATGCTTTTTAGTTTAATTCCACTTATAGCTAGTCCTATTAAAAGCACGACAATTACTAAGCTTTCTGCTATAATCCCTGCTCCTAATAAGACTATTGTAAGTATAGAAATAATGGTTAAAACATAAGGAGCAATCCTGAAAAATGTAGTTGTAATGGGTTTGTAAATTGCAAGCCAATCTAATACTTCTTTTTCTGTACTTTCACTTTTTATTAAAGAGGCTTCCGCCAAAAAGTTTTGGCACCAATCATTGGGTTCGGTTAACTGTTGAATTTTTAACTGCCTAACTTCAATGTTTTCTATATCATTGGAAAGTAAATGATGTGCAAGTTTGGCACGTGAAGGAACTAATTGAGTTCTATTTATATATTGAAAAAAAGACCCTACTCCAAATAAATCTATATCTAAACAAAAAGGATGGTCAGCAACACTTAAATCACTGCCAGTATCAAACGTCTTAAAATCAAAATCTAAATA
>CAYOIL010000023.1:13298-21247 GCA_964403985.1 uncultured Saprospiraceae bacterium | reverse complement strand
CTTGATTATGTTCTAAATTACTTTTTAATATCAATTGCCTTTTAACAAAAAATAAAAAAACTGTTATCCCTACAATCAATGATACCAAAATTATCGGTGTAGAATATGAAAAATAATAGATAGCTAGAATAGTGCTCCCAAAAACAAGTACTCTAATCAAGGAATTTATAAATACTTTTTGTTTAAAATCTTTAGCTATATCAGCAAATTTTGTCTGTCTTAAAGCGTAATAATTTTTAAGCTCGTTTATGCTCATTTACTTGTTTTTCACAAAAGTATCAATTTAATTAAATCAACGAAACTTTTACAAGAGACATCATAATATCTTTTATTTTGTACCTTTGTGCTGTAAAAAGCTATGCTTAATCATTCCACAAAATTTTCTAGAGCGCAAATCTCGCGTCAATCAATAGAAAGACTTTACATTTCCATGCGTCACTTATTCTTAAGAGGGAAATACAAACCTTTAGGGATGAGCGGAGAAGCAATGATTAAAGCTTTACTCGATCTGAATCCAGAAATTTACGGTTTAATAAATGACAAAGAAAAAGTAGAACTTGATGGTTTACTATATATATTCCAAAGACTTCCACAAGGTATTGAACAATGTAGATACATTCATTTGATCACACGTGAAGGTTATGAAGACACTGGATTTAAAGCACTTATACCAAGCAAAAGAAGAAGAAACTGTTATCGATTAGATGATGAACAGATGATAATCGAAATGACAAGAGGATTAAGTGACATTTTCGATTGTCTAACGCACTTAACCTTCATGTATATAGAAAGTGAGAAAATAAGATCTAATGCATTAGATGCTAAAAATAGAGAGACTCGTGCTTGGAAAATGCTGCGTAAAATTGTAGAATCCATTCAAAGAAATGAAGAATTTGATTCACAAGTAGGTTTTTCATACTTATCTAGCTTGTTGGCTAGAACCTATGATGACGTAAAAGAAGCATTTGAAAGGTTTGAATCTGCTGAAAAAATCAATAGCTTATTTGAGATTATTTATTGGATGGGTGAAATTAGTATCCAAGAACATTTGAATGCTAATGACCGTGAAATAGTATTTTCTCCTAGTCTAAGAGAACGTTTAGGAAATCATATGTATGGGGAACAATGGGCAAACCAGATTAAGAAAAAACTAGTTGATTTAAAATTGTATGATCGTCCTGTTCATATTATTTCCGCAAATCTTCACAGCGTTATGAACAGTTTATATGCTAGTTCAGCATTAAATAATTCTCATCCCGGTAAATCGACAGAAGAACTTGCCGAAATATTGAGTGATAATAGTAACTCTGCATTAAGAAAAAAAGTTAGCAAGTACGCATTATCCCATGGAATGACTTTATTGCATGATGTTTCAGGAACAAATATAAGTGTCCAAATCTTTGACTTGGAAAAAGTTAAACCACTTGATTTAGAAAAATCGAATATTTCTAAAACATCCAGTAAGGAGGTTATTTTAGTAATGGACTATGCCTTTGGGCAGCAGGCATATGAAACAATGGATGAATTATTAAAACCGTATGCAGTAAATGGCACAAAAACACCTATACAAGTAAAATCAGTTAACATTATGGGAAAAGCTGGTATTCTTACTGGGAAGAAAGGTGATATAATGATTCCATCGGCACATATTTTTGAGGGAAGTGCTGACAACTATCCTTTTAAAAATGCTCTAACCGCTGACATGTTTAAAGATGATGAGATTGATGTTTTTGAAGGACCTATGATTTCAGTTTTAGGAACGAGCCTTCAAAATAAAGATATATTACGTTATTTCATGAAATCTTCGTGGAGTGTAATTGGTCTTGAAATGGAAGGTGCACATTATCAAAAAGCCATTCAATCAGCAAGTAAAATAAGAGGTAGTATCTCTTCTGACATCGATATACGTTATGCTTATTATGCTTCGGATAATCCTTTGGAATCAGGAGCCACTCTTGCCTCAGGAAGTCTAGGACTAGATGGGGTGAAACCTACTTATATGATTACAATTGAAATCTTAAGAGGTATTTTGGGTTAAACCCAAAAATTTTCATATTAAACTGAATTAAACTTAAATTGCTATAGTTGAATGTAAGAAAGTCAGCAGTGTTTATAATATTATAATATAATTTAGCTAGACTATTAGAACTATTTCAAAAGGTAAAGCTAAGTTTTCGCTAATATTTTTGTACTTCTACTTACGAGTAAAAAATGCAATAGTCAGGATATTCTTAAAGTATTGTTCTTAATCTTCTAAAATGAATTTGCCTCTTAGATTTACAAGTGTGTAATAAGGTCCGATCTTTTTTACTTTATCTTGTAACCAATCAGGAATTTCGGCATCAGTATATAAGTCGTACGATATCTTTGTTTGATTTTCACCTACTTTTTCAAATAACCAAATAGCTTTGAAGTTTTCAACTCTTACTAAATCAGAATCGATAGATAACTCTTTGTAATTGACAGATTCAGTTCTAAAAAATTCACCGGAAGGACTTCCATCTTTGGTTTTGCGAATTAAAGCATATCTATCAGACATCGGAAAAGGCATATCAGTCACAGAATAATATAAAGTTTCATCTTCATCATCGCTAAAAACTTCAGTTTCCTTACAAGCATATACCCATTCTGGTAATTTATTAATTTCGGTAGTAAATGACGCTACTTCTAATAAGCTAGACGGCACGATAGTAACAAACCTAATCCATTTTTTACCTGTTTCATCTACTCGATCCAATATTTGGATTTCATTTTTTGTTTCTATTAATCTCCAACCATCATTTTGCGCTATTGCACCGAAAGAAAAAATTGATGTTAAAAAGAAAAGTAAGAAAGAATAATTCATATACATTTTTCTATAAGACACTTTTAAATCGAAAATAGTTACAATTCTTCAAGTTAAAATAAAATTAAGTGATGCTAAAACACTAAAATTAAACGTAAATAGAAGAATAAAATTGTCTAGCTTTGAGGCCAAACAAACAAATATAAGCATAAGCTATTGATTATCAATTTTTTTTACTTTAAAAAATAATATAATATGATAATAATTCCTGAATATATAGAAGCATTAATATTTGATCTTGATGGAACATTAGCTGACACTATGCCGATTCATTTAGAATCATGGGTAAATGTAGGAAAGGCTTTTAATGTAGACATTACAAAAGAACTGATAATAAAGCATTCAGGTACTCCAACAATACAACTAGTTGAAATATTTAATAAAGAATTCTCTTGGAATCTTGACCCTGTTGAAGTAAGAAAATCAAAGCAAGGTTTCTACGATAGTATTAAAAAAGCGCAAGGAAAAATTAAACCAATTTTACCAATATATGAAATAGCCAAAAGTATGCGCTGTAAAATGCCAATGAGTGTAGGGACTGGATCTTCAAGGAACAATGCGATGAAATCATTAAGCGATATGGGTATGACTGATTGGTGGGTAACAATAATAACGGGTAGTGATGATGTAAAAGGAAAACCAGCACCAGATATTTTTATAGAGTGCGCTAAAGCGATGGATATTGCACCTGAAAAATGTCTTGTATTTGAAGATGGTGCTGCAGGAATAAAATCAGCAATTGCAGCGAATATGGAGTATATTGATGTTACTAATTTATGAACAAATTCATAATTTTAATTTAAATTCTTAGTTAAAGAAGAAAATTCTATAAATTTCCTAGATCAATTATTTAACATTTTAAATGAAAAGTATATATTGTGGACATATTTAAACAATCAAAATATAAATTATGAAACAAATTATTACACTATTCGTATTATTTTTGGCTTTTACAACAAGTAGTTATGCAGTTAATTCTGTTGCTGCAGTAACGCAAGATGGTACAACCAACCTTACTATTGAATCTAGTAAAACTTCAGTATTTGCGAAAGCAGGATTATTTATGAAAAATACTGTAAATAAAATTAAAAAAGTAGCGAAAGCAGTTGAAGAAGATCAATTAATCTTAATTCTTTTAGCGATTTTTATTTCTCCAGTTGCAGTTTACATGTATGAAGGAAATCAATGGACTAATCGAGTAACGCTTAACTTGATTCTATACATTGTAGGTCTCGGTATTCTAGGAATGGCACATGCTCTATATCTTATTTTAGGTGAAAAGTAAGCCAATTCAGGTTTAAAAAACACAAAGCAGAATCTTAATTGATTCTGCTTTTTTTATTTTATAAAGAATTAATAATGAAAGTAATTTTAAAGAGTACAGAAGGAGAGTTAAATTATATAGGAACCAATGAAAGAGGACAATCTCAAACGTTCTCAGGGACTCAAAAAAGCTGTTCTCCTATGGAAACATTATTAATGTCTGCAGCGGCATGTAGTTCTATAGATGTGGAGTTAATCTTAGTTAGAATGAGACAAAATTTAACATCATTGGAAGTTAGAGTAGAAGGTGAAAGAAGAGAAGACCCAAAGCCAGCGAAATTCACAAAAATTAATTTGCACTTCATCATACACGGTAAAGTAAAAGAAAAGAAAGCAGAATCTGCAATTGAAATGAGTCTAGAAAAATTCTGTTCTGTTACTCATTCTCTTGATCCTAAGATAGAAATAACTAGTTCGTATAGTTTAGAAACAGATGTTTAGACATCCAGACTTTTTAAAAACTCAACCATTTTGGCCACGGAATGTGCTCTATGAGAAAATTGATTCTTAATTTCGTCTCCTAATTGAGCAAATGTTTTATCGTAACCCTGGGGAATAAAAATAGGATCATAACCAAATCCCATATCTCCAGTCATTTGATATGCTATTTTGCCTTTAACTATTCCTTCAAAGAAATGATTTTCTCCTTTTAAATTTAAAGAAATAACTGACCGAAACTGAGCGTTTCTATCTTCTATATTTTCTAACTCTTTAAGTACCTTATTCATATTGTCTAGGTCATCCCTATGCTCTCCTGCATACCTTGCTGTATATATACCTGGCCTCATGTCCAATGCATCAATTTCAAGGCCACTATCTTCACCAAAAGACGATATTCCAAGTTTTTTTAATAAATAATCTGATTTTAGTTTAGCATTAGCATGCATTGTAAGTCCATTTTCAGGAATATCTTCTAATACATTGTATTTACTCATGGCTTTAGCTACATAAGATGTTTCTTTAAACATCATATTGACTTCTTTCAACTTATGCAAGTTACCCGTTGCAAATACTAAAATCTGTTTATCCATTTTATTTTCTAAATTGTTGTAAAAGACCCCACAATTGCTTTTTGTAATTTACATTTTTTTGCAAATCACTTAATGTATGCGAAAAAAGTATTTGGAGTGTATCTAGAGTCATCCATTTATATGGAATAGTCTTTGTTTGAAGCCCTAGACGTTTAGCATTTAAACCAAAAGCTAAAAAAGTAACATTACCTTCTATATCTAATCTGTCAAAAACATAAGCATTTTGATCTGATTTCAAAAGAAAAAGATGAACATCACGATCCATATCGAGTTGTATAGCATGGAGAATCTTACGTAAAAGTGAAGAATTTTCAGGCGTATAATCCTCTTTTTTGACAAATATGAAAATTGAAGATTTTTCAGCAGGTAATATTTGTTCAATATCAGCTGTTTTATCAATATATATCGGAATAGAAAAATAAGAGTTTGGCAAAATATATAATTGATAAAATTGATTAATTAAAAATTGTATTCTGTATTACATTAATTTATAGTACAATACTTTAATTTAATTTTAAAGTAGTACTTTTGAGTAAAATTAAACATTATGGCAGGGAATATCACTATCAATAAGACAAAAAACAGTAAAATTGAATCAGTAGACTTCAATAATATTCCATTTGGCAAAGTATTTTCGGACCATATGTTTGTTGCTGATTATATTGATGGAGAGTGGAAAAACATGGAGATTAAAGAGCTTTCGCCATTAGAAGTACATCCAGGTAATTTAGCATGGCATTATGGTCAATCTATTTTTGAAGGAATGAAAGCAACTGCTAAAGCTGACGGTACTCCACTATTACTCCGACCCGAACAACATATAAAAAGATTAAATAGATCTGCTGAAAGAATGTGCATGCCAACATTCTCTGAAGAATTATTTGTTAATGTACTAAAAGAATTAGTTGGTTTAGATAAAGCCTGGATTCCCCAAGCAAAAGGGTCTGCTCTATACATAAGACCACTTATGGTAGCTATGGATGAAGCATTAGGAGTAAGAGCGAGTGATACTTACAAATTGATCATATTTACTTTACCTGTAGGCCCATATTATGACAAACCAGTCTCATTGCTTGCTGAAGATCACTATGTTCGTGCAGCAGACGGAGGAGTAGGTGAAGCAAAAACAGCTGGAAATTACGCTGCTTCATTATTACCCGCGAAAATAGCTAAGCAAAAAGGCTATGATCAAATAATGTGGATGGATGCGAAAGAATTCAAATACATTCAGGAGGTTGGAACAATGAATATATTCTTTGTTGTTGGAAATAAAGTTTATACTCCAAAAGCAGGCGGAACTATTTTAAGAGGAATAACTAGAGATTCTGTCATTACAATCCTTAAAGATGAAGGATATGAAGTAATAGAAGAGCCATTATCAATTGATTTTATTATAGATGCCCATAAGTCTGGCCAGTTAAAAGAAATATTTGGAACTGGAACTGCTGCCGTAATTGCTAATGTTTACAAATTTGGCTATGAAGGCATTGATTATTCTGTTGATATTGAAGATTATAAAATTTCACCATTCTTAAAGTCTTATATCGAAGATTTAAGAGCTGGCGAAAAGGAAGATAAGTTTGGATGGCTGCATGAAGTTTCAACTGTGTCAGCTTAAGCTAATTTGAAAAATTATTTATTTGGTTTTATTCTAAAACTCAAATATTAATAACAATTAGTTGCAAAAAATCATGTCAATTACTACTAACAAATTACCAATCTAACAAGGGAATCCGTAAAATCGGGTTCCCTTTTTACTTTTATATATTGATATATAAGGAAAATAACGAAATAAATATATTAAATAATTTTATAATATGTATTCAATTAACTATCTTTGAAATTGCTTTATAATACGTTAAATTCATCAACCAATTATTCATGAATTGAATACCCTTTTTATAGAGCAGAAATTAATAGTTGCTAGAAAATCTCAAAATCAGTTATGTTATATTTTTATTAATCATTTCAAGAGGCAACTAAATAACTTAAATGATAGATTGTTCTCCCAAAGTTCAATCCTTCAAAACTAAAACATGAATATCATGTACCGATTTTTCTCTTATTCTCAATGGATAGGTATATCTTCACTATTCCTATTTAGCATTTGTTCCATTAATGCACAACTTATTATTTCGGAAATTTCTCCAAATGCTACAATTGAAGCCCTTGAACAATATGGTGGGGGTGAATGGTTTGAAATATGCAACATTGGTCAATCAGACATGGATATTAGTGGCTATACTATTGGTCATTATGAAGATGCCTCTTTTGGTCAATCTGATTTTTATTTGGGTGAGAATAACGATAACTGTGATTGTGGAGGATCTTATGGTGTTATTAAATTTATAGGAGATGGTGGAGATGAACAAGTTGTCCTTCCTGCAATGGAATGCATAGTAATATCAGGAATGGACATAGATTGCAGCGATGCGTTTTTCTGTTTAAATGCTCGAGATTTAATGCTTAATGGTGAAAGTGGTATAGTAGAAAAATATAATTCATCCAGATCTGATTACCCAGGAACTGGAAACGGAAATGGAAGAGGTGCATTGGAAGGTCATTATTGGAGACAAAAAAACTATGAATGTAATGCCTATTATATATGGAATGCGAATGATGAAATAATTGATGCTGTAAATTTCAATTGTTTACCACAAACTGGCCCTGATGCAGCCGCAAATCCTATGTCTGGTGGATTTCATTATCCTGACGGTAATGGAGGCTACTATGATTATCCACCTTCTTTC
>CAYOIL010000023.1:0-13288 GCA_964403985.1 uncultured Saprospiraceae bacterium | reverse complement strand
AAATAAAAGAAAAAAAATTACAAAAACAAAAGTCTGTAGGTATAGAAATTACCAGTACCGATTATACATGGATAGGTGAAAGTATTGAAGAAGGATTTACTTTTCAAAGATGCTCAAATGATCCAAACTTCGTTTTTCCACCAATGAAATACGATGAAAATGGCAATGCACTAGATAACTATTATCAGCCATCTTGCGGTGAACCCAATGGCAATTGTTGTACAAGCTGTGATAACAATAACTTTTTCAATGGTATTCAACTCCCAGGATGTACGAATGGCTCTGCGGTAGGTTTAACAATTGAAGAAAATGAAAAAATTGCTGAAGATGAAGTCCTTTCTTCTGTCGCTCCTTCTTGCAACAACTCTGAATCTAGACTCCGATCTAACTACGATAACAATACAATTAGTTTTTGTACTGTAATAATAACTCCTAATGCTATTGACAAACCATATGTCGGTTTTGTAAATTCTTTAGATGAAATAATAAGTGCTGATGATTGTTCAATTTTCACTTCAGCTGATTTATACGAAACTAATGATTGCAATACAGTTGAAACTCGTCAATTTGTCTCTTCCAGAGGAAGGCCTGTATTCGATATGAAGCCAAATACAGAATATACCTTATGCTTCAATTACGATATTTCAAATTGTGAATTCAAAAATAGAGTATACTGGGATAATCCTTGTTTCTCTCCTTTCTACTGTTCTCTTGATATAACATGCCCTGAAACCATTCAAGACACTGTCAATTGCTTGTCTGAAATACCCGAAGGAATAACTGACACTACCATATTTAGAAGTGATTTAGGTGGTTTTATACACAGTTCATGTGACGATGTAACTATAACTTTTCAAGATTCTTTAGGTAATGTGTCAGGACCTAAAAATCAAAAGATTTATTACAGAACCTATCTATTAACTGATGGTCTTGAAGAGATTGAATGTACCGTACAATATTATATCATCAATCAAATCATTCCTTATCTTGAGTTGAATGATGATACTCTCTTTCTACAAGAAGATGGCACACTAGAGCTTACAGAAGAACTACTGGTTAGCTTCAGTTCCGATTATTGTGGTGACCCTGTTGAATTCACTCAAATTGATCCTACAGAAATCAGCGGTGAAGACTTAGGATTTTTTGATATTAACGTTACAGTAATTGATACGGCAGAAAATGAAACTTCATTAGTTGTTACTGTTGTGGTAGCTGATAATACAAGTCCTACTGTTGATTGTCCGGAGAATGTTATAATTGATGTTCCAGCTTGTATATGTGAGGGAGAATACTTTTTTGAAGATCCACCAGCTGTGGATGAAAACGGTGGACCTGTAACCATTGTAAGAACAGATACAACTGGATTAGAAGATGGGGATTTATTCCCATCTGGAACTACAACTATAAGTTACGATGCTACTGATGAAAGCGGAAATACAACTTCATGTTCTTACGATGTAACAATCAATTCTGGAGACCCAGGACCCATTGTTTTAATGGATCTTTTACATTTTTCTTTATCAGAAGTTTGCGATGGATATCCGACTGCAGCTGCATTTATAATAGGGACTCCACCTTGTGCTGAAGACTCTTATACTGTCACTATTTATGACCCTGAAGGAAATCCAATTCATACAGATTCATTAAGTTATTACAGAAACATCCTTTTAAATGTTACTATAGCTTATGCTTGTTTTGATAATTCTGCAGAAACACAAATATTAATAGAAGATAAATTTGCACCCCAAATTGTTTGTAATAGTGATACAATTGATTGTGATGAAATACCTTTATTTGGAATACCCAATGCTACTGACAACTGTGACGAAAATCCTAGTATAATTATGCTAAATGAAACATTAGAAAATGTTTCTTGTACAGACCCCAATCTATCTAGAATTATCACAAGAACTTATACCGCAATTGATGATGATGGGCAAAGAGCAGATACTTGTTTTCAAGTGCTTTCGATTAGAAAATTTGATTTAAATACCGTAACTTTTAATGGGATTGATACTTTAATTTATTGTGGAAATAACACTATACTTGATGCTAATGGTAATCCTTCTCCCACTATTGCAGGAAGTCCCATGGCTGGAGATCTTTCACTTTGGCCCGATCAAAATTCAATGTGTGGAGTGAGTTCAAACTATGAAGATTTAGTGGTAACAGGAAATTCTTGTGGAATCACGATTCTAAGGGAATGGACAGTTTTTTATTGGGATTGTTTTCAAGATGGAATGAGACAATTTTTTCAAGAAATCAATATTGTAGATTCTGTTGGGCCAGCTTTTACTTGCTTGCCTGATATTACTTTAAATACAGCTCCTTTTAGCTGTTTGGGCGAGTTGAACATTCCACTTCCTATAGCAAGTGATCAATGTAATAATGGCGAGTATTTTGATATAACATATCCTGATGGTTTTGAAACAAATATTTCTTCTATTAGCAGAAACCTTTCTTTGGGTGAAAACCCCATAACTCTTGTCGCTAGAGATGATTGTGGGAAAATGACTTCTTGCGAATTTACTGTAACAGTTGAGGACAATGAAGATCCTATTGCTATTGTTGTTAATGGTTATGAAGTAAATTTAGAAGAAGAAGGCGAAACACTTTTAGCTTCTACTATCAATAATGGAAGTTTTGATTTATGTGGTGAAGTTACTTTGGAAATTTTAAGAATGGATAATTCTTGTGGAACTCTTGATGATACTTTTGGTCCTTCAATTTCATTGTGTTGCGAAGATGTTAATTCTACAGTTATGGTACAATTCCTTGTGACCGATGAAAGTGGAAATACGAGTCTTGCGATGGTTGGTGTTGAAGTAAATGATACAAGCAGTCCCATATTAATTGAATCTCTACCTGATATTTCAATCAGTTGCGATTACAATTACTTTTCTAATGATACTGCCCCGTTCGGAACATTTACAAACTCGGACTCAAGAGATACGCTATTACAAAATATTGATGGAGGAATTTTTGATGGAGAAGACTTAGACGGGGTTATCGAAGACCAATGCTCTAACTTCTCAATAGAAGAAATTATAGTTGAAGACTATAGTTCCACTTGCGGTACTGGTATAGTAGAAAGAACTTTTATTATCAGTGATGCAGCTGGAAACTCAATCACTAGCCAACAAACTATTACCTTTTATGATCCATCTCCTCTGACAAAAATAGATATTAATTGGCCTGACAATTTCCTAATAATAAATGGATCATGTGAACCATCAGATTACCAATCTGCACTTCTTTCACCTCCCTTTAATGAGCCAGTTACTGATATATTAGGATGTAATGATGTGGCATTTGATCATTTGGATGATATAGATTTTGGGCCATTTGAAGAGGATACTTTATTTGTAATTAATAGACAATGGACAGCTGCCGATTGGTGTCAAAATGAAGGTGGTAGTTTTGCTACTTTTGATAGTACACAGTTAATAACAGTTATAGATAGTCGGGAGCCAACAATTATAGGTGGTTGTTCCGAAATTAATGAATGTAATTTCAGTTCTACTTGTGACGACTTAGTTATTTCAACTTCAATTTCCGGTATGGATATTTGTACTCCAACAAATGAATTAATATATACCTATTCGATAGATTTTGATACAGATGGGAATTATGAATTGGAAGGAACTTCAAGTATGGCTACGATAGCCTATCCTATTGGAAGTCACATAATTCTATGGATGCTTACTGATGCCCAGGGGAATACTGATCAATGCTTCCAAACTGTAGTAGTAGAAAGCTGTCAATTCCCGACTCCTATTTGTCTACAAAACCTAGATTTTGAACTTGTTGCAATAGATACAAATGATGACGGAATACTTGATGATGAACAAGTTTCAATTACTCCTCAAGATATAGATGGCGGATCTTTTGTTCCTTGTGATGGTCTTTTAACATTGTCGTTTAGTTCAGACATAAACGATAATGAACGAATATTTAGTTGTGATGATGTAGGTGAGCAAGTGGTTCAACTTTATGTTACAGATGAAATCAACAACCAAGATTTTTGTGAAGTTATTGTAAATATCATTGATGACAATGATGAAGACATATGTATCCCAGACGCACCAGTTCCTCTGATGATTCAAGGAAATATAACTAATGAACTAGGAAGTTCGCTAGACGATGTAACAGTTAAATTAGAGGGAACAAATATGGCAACAACATCTTTTGACGGGTATTATGCATTCCCAGAAATGATGGCAGATCAATATTATACCCTGAAACCAGAATTTGACACATATCCTCTTGATGGTATAACTACACTTGATATTATAAAGATTAGAAAGCATATTTTGGGGCTTGACCCCTTAGATAGTCCTTATCAAATTCTAGCTGCAGATGTCGATAATTCAGGAAGTATAAATGGACTTGATTTAATCGCATTAAGAAAGCTAATTCTTGGTAAAACGCTTGAATTTAAAAATAAAAACAACTGGGAATTTATACCTTCTAATCACGAATTTATTGATCCTACAAACCCTTGGCTTGATCAACAAGAAATCGTTACTTTAGATGAAATGGAAGGGGAACAAAATGTGGATTATTTCGCGATCAAAACAGGAGATATGAATTTTTCTTCATCTCCTTTTGCTTCCAAAGAAATAATGACTAGGAGTACAAATGCTCTCCAATATTCCGTAATTGAGGACCGAAAGGAATTAATTGTTGGTATTAAGTTGAAAGAGGAAGAAAAAGTCCAAGGTTTTCAATTTAGCTTCCATTATAATCCAGCATTATTCACATTTACAGAAATTGTAGATGAAAATTTAAAGATTGAAAATGCACATACGAATAATCAATATGCCTCTTTAGGAGTAATTGATGTAAGCTGGGATAAATTCGATATTACAGAAACTGATGGGAATTATAGTTTTTATTTAGTCTTTGATATACACACAGAACAAGCTAGTGACTATTTCGAAATCTCAACCTTTAGTGAAGGATTGGATCCTCAGGTATATTATAGGAATGGAGACATATCTTCTTTGAAATTTGAAAAATTAGAAGATAAAATACAATCAATTGATTTATACCAAAATGAACCTAATCCTTGGGAAAATCAAACAAAAATATCATTCTTTTTACCAAGTGACCAGTCAATATCTCTCAAAATATATGATGTAACTGGGAAAACATACTTTATAAAAGAGGGTGTGTTCTCTCAAGGAATTAATGAACTAATTATTGACAAATCAACATTTGGTGCGGCCGGGATATATTATTATTCTCTTCATTCAGGCTCGTCCCATATAACTAAAAAAATGATTTTGCTCGATTAATAAAAATACGTAGTTGTCATAGATTTATGACGTAGGGAGGAGGACCGGGAATAGCCTTCTCCCTAATTTTTTAAATCCATAAATTTATAGAGTTTGAACAACTGAAAAGCAATCATAGAAGGCTTCTCTGAATGTAATGATTTATGAATTTTCTTTTTTATGGGTGTCCCCAAAGTCTTTAAAATTCTAGTTATACCTAAAGCTGTTAAACGCTCATACACCTTTACTAAGCGTGTTTTAACACCTTGCTCAATGAGCCAAGGTAAATTTTCAATGGCCGTTTCCGTTTTAGTCAAAAAGACATCTGTTTTTTCTAAACCTGCATGTTCAATAGGATTATCAATGTGTCTTATTTTAATTTCTTTTTCTTTTAGCTTGAGTGCTAATAGAGTATCCTCATATCCATAAGTTACTAAGTTCTCATCAAACCTACAGTCTAGAAAAAGATCTCGGAGGATCATAAAATTATTGGAACGAAAACTAAGATGTGCGTTCTTTTTTCTTTTCTTCACTGATTGCGATTCTATTTTCCTCCCGTAACTCCAATGCAACATATGACTTTTACCTGGCGGCTTTTTCTTATAGGAAGTTCCACCGTATGCTACATCAGACTTTCCTATTTCGTTTATATACTTTTGAACGAAAGTCTTTCGTCGTATGTATTGATCACAATCTAGAAATACAATATTTTCATAACGAGAATTTTTTGCTAACCAATTCCGAATTTTCGAACGACCTAAGTTATTGGATAATTCTAGGTAAGCAATACCGGGCTTTGACGCTAATTCTCGATTTTTATCTTTGTATTTATCTTTAGATTGATCGTCATAAACTAATATTTCGAATTCAATATTTAGTTTTCTGCATTGATCAAACAGCTCATTTACAAGCGTTCGAACATCACGATTAAATACTGGCACTAAAAAAGAAATCAATAGAATTTAATTATTTTAGGCTAAAACTATACATTTTTTTAAGAGTTGAAGGACTTACGCCCAAAAGGAATGCTGAGAAAACAACTAAATTCACTAAGTTAACTTTAAGGTAGGAATTAGTTTCATACTTTCTACTACTTACAAGGGCTCGTTCTTGAATAATTGTTAAAGGTAATTTTTGTTTTTTCATTTTTCGGACAAGCGCAAAATCTTCCATTATAACATATCTCTCGTCATATCCACCAAATTCATTAAAAACCTGTTTCGTCATAAATTGACACTGATCACCTCCGCCAGCAAATAAACCATCTGAACCTGTATATTTAGAATTGAATTCTAACCATCGATTTGATGGATCAAAATTGTAGGCAAAAAATCCAGCATTATATCCAGCATTATGTTGCTCTTTTATTGCTTTTACAAAATTGGGAGGCGGTAAAACATCAGCATGTAGAAACATATATACATTACCTTTTGCATGAAGAGCTCCAGTGTTCATTTGACCAGCACGTCCAGCTTTTTTACTTGGAAGGTAAGTAAAAGAAAATTGGCTTAGTAACGACTTTGTATTATCATTACTATGCGGGCAATCTACGACAATAATTTCTTCATGCGGTGCATGAGTAATTAAATAAGGAATTAATTCCTTCAATCTTTTTTCTTCGTTTAAGACAGGAATGATAATACTTAAGAAAGGAATGTTTGATTTATTCAATTTTTCTAATGAATTTTCGTTTGTAAACTTGTTATATTTTATTCTTTTATTCAAAGAGAATGATGACTTTTATCTAATTTTTTAAGAAAATTTTAATCAGAAGACATACAACCATTCCGAACAAAGTACATTATACATACGTAATAACTGTGAAAAAAGATTGATTTACAATAAAACATTCAACTTAACAACAAAATTGAAAATGAAAACTCTATTAAACTTACTTATACTATTAACCTTGAGTAATGCAGTAACAGCTCAAACAACAAACAGTTATGTTCAAGTATCTAAGGACTTTCTAAATGCATTAAAAGGAGATGAAAATACAGATATTTTTGCCGAAAAATATGCAAATTTCACAATTGATGAATTGCAAAATGGACTAACTACAGATGCCGAAAGATATGCTTTTTGGATAAATACATACAATGCATTTATCCAACGAAAATTAAAAGCTAAGCCTGAATTATATGAAAATAGAGGATCATTTTTCAAAAATCCATTTATCAATATAGGCGGTAATCAAGTAGCTTTTGCAGACATTGAACATGGAATAATAAGACGTTCTCAGTTTGAATATTTTCTAGGGTATGTTACCAATCCGTTTGCAGGAAGTTGGGAAAGAAAACTTCGAGTAAAGAAAAGAGATTATAGAATCCATTTTGCTCTTAATTGTGGAGCTAAAAGTTGTCCACCTGTAGGAATCTATGATGATACAAAACTTGATGAGCAATTAAATATTTCGTCAAAAAAATTCTTAGATACATTTACTGAAGTAAAAGACGGGAAAATATACGGAACAAGTCTATTTAATTGGTTTCGTGGTGATTTTGGAGGCTTAAAAGGAGCTAAGAAAATTCTTGTAAAATTTGACATTATTGAAGAGGCTGATAAGGAAAAGGATTTTGATTTTAGTTATGATTGGACTTTGTTGCTAGACAACTATGTTGAGTTTTAAATTCTAACTAAATAATAATTGTGATTTCAAAATAAGAATCGCAATAAATACAATTACAGTAATTTATATTTTAATAACAAAAAGCTTTAATTAAAAAAAACTTAAGCCATTGAATTAAAATAGTTATAGAATACATTGATATTCATAAGATTAAATAAAAATACCACAGTTTAGGCTGCGGTATTTTTTTGATTACGACGAAGTCCAATGTACTATCAATAAAACGTCTAGTCCTTTTTTTGTCTCTCTAATCAATTCATATATTTTAATATGAATTTTTATTTTAAAAGCAACCATTTATAATATTCTTTATACTAGTTATGTAACAGCTCTCTAGTTACAATATAATTCTAAAAAATTTGCTCAAAATATTTACATAAATGTCTATCGAAATAGATAGAAATTGCTATATTATACAAATCATTTAAATTATAAATAATGAAAAAAAATCTAACAAAAAGCCAATTAGAACAAAGAACTACCAATACATTTCTAACAAGTTTGTTTTTCTTTTTGCTGTTAACTTTATTTAGCTCTAACCTAAAAAGTCAAATAATTATTAATGAAATTCAAGCTGGTGGAAATATTGAATTAAAGAATACAGGTACGAGTATGGTTAATGTAGGAGATTACATATTATGTGATTTCCCTTCATATGCTCCTATAAACTCATTAAACCTTGACTGTGGAAACTTACTACTTCCTCCAGGAGAAATTTTAACTGTAACTAATTTCAATGTGGATTCAAATGACGGTGAAATGGGTCTTTACATTAATTCTTCCTATTCTGATCCTAACAGTATTATAGACTATGTCGAATGGGGTTCTTCAGGGCATCAACGAGCAAGTGTTGCTATTGCAGCTGGAATATGGTCTGATAATATGTTTGTTTCATCATTTAATGCAACTGAATCGATAGAATATGATGGTGATGGTAATTTAGCGACGGATTGGGGTGCAACTGCCAGTTCTACATTTTGTGCTGAAAATTCTAATCTAACTATAGAATGTGATGTATCAGGAGGAACTTTAGAAGGAGGTCCATTTGCTTTTTGTGTTGATGGAATACCTGATATGGTTTCAGGTATAACTCTAGCAGAAAATACTGGAATGAACAATGCTTGGCTAATCACCGATTTAAATGCAAATATATTAGGTCTTCCACCAATGCCAGGAGCTGTAGATTTTGATGCTGCAGGAACTGGGGTTTGTTTGATTTGGAATTTGAGTTATGATGATGGTTTAACTGGTTTAGAAACTGGCAATAACATTGATATGCTTGATGGTTGCTTTGCTTTGTCTAATAGTGTTATTGTTTACAGAGAAACTGCTGATGGTGGTACAGTTTCATTATCAGACGGAGGTACCGAATATATAGGTGAAGCAGGTGATATAATATTTGATGTTTCACATTCTTCTTCAGCTAGTAATTTAAGTTATTGGTATATAATTACTGATGCGGATGATAATATTTTAGAAGCACATAATTCTGCTGACGGACCTACATTGGATTTGAGTGGAGCTCCTGCAGGTGAATGTCATATATGGGGATGGTCACAAAATGAAGCTAACGATCCTATAATGGGTGAAAACATCTCTACCTTATCAGATGGTTCTTGTGAAGAAATTTCTTCGAATTTTATTACTGTACTAAGACTTGACTGTGTAGTTGAAGGAGGAACATTAGATGGAGGTCCTTTTACCTTCTGTGTAGATGGAATACCTGATATGGTCTCAGGAATTACTTTAACAGAAAATACTGGATTGAATAGTGCTTGGTTAATAACTGACCAAAATGGGAATATTCTTGGACTTCCACCTATGCCTGGTGTTGTAGATTTTGATGCTGCTGGTGCTGGAGTTTGTTTAATTTGGAACCTTAGTTACGGTGATGATTTAACTGGATTAGAAGAAGGTAATAATATTGGTTCGCTTGGTGGTTGTTATGATTTATCAAATAGTGTAACTGTTTACAGAGAAATTGTAGATGGCGGAATAGTGGAATTAGCAGATGGAGGAATAGAGTTTTCTGGTTTTGCTGGAGACATTGTATTTGATGTATCACATATATCTATGAATAATAACTTAAGCTATTGGTATATAATAACGGATGCTGATGATAATATACTTGAAACACATAACTCTGCTGATGGACCAACTCTTGATTTAAGTGGTGCACCTGTAGGTGAATGTCACATTTGGGGGTGGTCACATAACGATGCTAATCTTCCTGTTATGGGAGAAAACATTTCTACTTTAACTGACGATTCTTGTGAAGCAATTTCTGGTAATTTCATTACTGTTACAAGACTTGAATGTGCTGTAACAGGAGGAACTTTAGAAGGCGGTCCTTTTACATTCTGTGTGGATGGAAATCCTGATATGGTTTCTGGAATTACTCTTTCTGATAATAGTGGAATGAATGATGCTTGGGTAATAACAGATGAAGATGGAAACATTCTTGGACTTCCACCTATGCCAGGTGTTGTTGATTTTGATGCTGCCGGAGCTGGTGTATGTTTAATTTGGAATCTTACATATGAAGATGGTTTAACTGGTTTAGAAACTGGAAATAATGTAGATGTCCTTAATGGTTGCTTTGCATTATCTAATAGCGTAACTGTTTATAGAGAAACAGCTGATGGTGGTACTGTGGAATTATCAGACGGTGGAACTGAGTATACTGGAACTGCGGGAAATATAGTAATAGATGTAACACATGCAACTACTGCAAGTAATTTAAGCTATTGGTACATAATTACGGATGCAGATGATAATATTCTTGAAGCTCATAATACTTCAAATGGACCTACTCTTGATTTAAGTGGAGCACCAGCAGGAGAATGTCATATTTGGGGTTGGTCTCAAAATGAAGGCGATGAACCTGTCATGGGTGAAAATATTTCTACACTTGCTGATGGTTCTTGTGAAGCAATTTCTTCTAATTTTATAACTGTAATTAGGCTTGAATGTACTGCAAATGGCGGAAATTTAGAAGGTGGACCTTTTGAATTCTGTGTAGATGGAACACCAGACATGGTTTCAGGAATCACATTATCAGGTAATGAGGGCCTTAACTCAGCATGGGTTATAACAGATGAGTCAGGACTTATTTTAGGTTTACCAGATATGCCAGGAAGTGTAGATTTTGATGGAGCTGGTGCTGGTATTTGTCTGATTTGGAATATTTCTTATGAAGAAGGATTAGTAGGATTAGATGTTGATGCCAATGTTAATGACATAAATGGATGTTTCGAATTTTCAAATAGTATTACAGTAACCAGAGTAACTGAAGGTGACGCTTGTGTAGTAGCTACAGACGAAGAAAAATTATTTGATGAATTAGTAGTTTATCCAAATCCATCTGATGGATTTATTACATTAGAATATGAAACAACAAGATCATTTTCTGACGCAGATTTGATTATCAGAAATCAACTAGGGCAAATTATTCAATCTTCTGATTTAACTAATGGTAATCAAAGAATATCGATTGATCTTTCTGATGAAATTCCAGGTAGTTATATTCTTCAGATAAGATCGAAAAATCTTATAGTTAACAGAAATCTAATCATTATCAAATAAGGACTTAAAAAGCAATTACGAATTTCAAAGCGTAACTTTTAAAAAATATTGGTCAATTGCTTTTGAAATAATAATTTTAAAGCCTACTTTCGATTAGAAAGTAGGCTTTAAAATTTTATACTCATGGAAAATTGTACAATTTATAGTCACTATTTAAAATTTGACAAGATTGTTGAAATTGTCAAAGAACAACTACCAAAAGCTAAAGTCAACACTATAATAAATGGTAGTCAAAAATCTTTAACAGCAACTATAAAATCGGGTTTCTTTGGTAAACCAAAAGAATTGAAAATAAACTATAGAGAAAGGAAAAACCCTTCGTATAAAATAACTGAAATAGAATGTGGTTTGACCCAAAATCTTGCAGGAATGGCAAATTTCATACAGACTTTTCCAGTTGAAAACCAACAATTAAAGCAGCAATTTCTCGCAAAAGTTATGGCGGCAAATTGTGAAATGCCCTTTATGGCTAGTCCTTCTTTAATGAAGAATTTCGATCTGTTTTGAAAAGAATAGTTGTAGAACTCGATGCATTTATTTTCGCTCAACCAGGAACCATCTTTAATCGATCATCCAATCAACACTTTGTTGACAAGCATTTCAAACTAATAATGGATCCTACCGGTAAAACAGAAATAGATTCCATCGAAGTTAAAGTTGATGCAAAATATCACGATGGAGATCAAAATAACTCTACACCATCCCAAAAAAATAGAAAAAAAGCTTCTGAGGAATACTTAATTACTAATGGCATAAAAGTAAATGAAAACCTTCCTTTTATTCCAGACGAGTCTCAAATAGAAATTCGTAGTAAAGCTGAAATTTTATATAGACTATACCCTCTACTAGCTGTTGCAGCTAAAGGCGAAGGTATACCCAAAGCTAATCTTGATAATTTAATCGAACAAAAAAACATCACTTCATTTACTCCCATTGAAAAAGCTTTCATTCATTTTGAAAACCCTACAGAACAAGAAAAATCAACTTTTACTTGGAGGTATGAAAGTATCAATGTGTTATTATGGGCAATAGGTATGGGCTCTCTATCACATCCCAGTTCAATGTGCGATGCTGAAAGTATTGTTAAATTATTACTCCAAAATTCAAGAGAAACATTGACTGATTCCTCCAATTTGAAAAGTACAAAAGAAATCCTCGATGAATTAGACAAAATTTATCGAATGAACTGGGCCTGTGTTGATGCCCGAATAAAAGGAGAACAAGTTACTGGTAACATAAATCCTAGTGTAATCTTTGAAAGACATTATGCGCTGAATTGGTTAACAAATTATCAGAGCCAAAGATGGGATAATATAACAAATGACACGTAAATTCGAATGTAATTGACAAAAAAGCCTATTGCTTAATTCATGTTAAAAAGCTTCTCCTATTGTAATATAAAATTGAATGCCTTCTTGACCATTAGCTACGTCTACTCGTATGTTACTTTTTTGTTTTTTGCTTAATTGATAACGTAAACCCAATCCATAAGATGGCTTCCAAGAACTACTAAAAAGTGCCGAATAGGTTGGTGCAACAGTTCCTACGGAAACAAATGCTGCACCTCGAAATCTCTTATAAATTGGATATCTGTACTCTGTTTGAAATAAGGCTATATTCTTATCAATAAATCGTCTATCGTTGTAGCCCCTACCCCGCTTTCCATTAGATAAAAAGTAATAATTAAAGAATGGGGAATCTCCTAATTGTGATCCAGTATATACATTCATCCCTAAAATATGGTTTTCGGCTAAGGATAAAAAATATCTTGCATCAACTTGGATCAAATTATAAT
>CAYOIL010000022.1:22891-25516 GCA_964403985.1 uncultured Saprospiraceae bacterium | reverse complement strand
ATAGGAGATAGTATAATGGTTGCTAGAATAAACTATCTAGGAGACACAACTATGATTTCAGGTGCTATGGCAATTGATACTGAAATAGAAAGGCAATGGAAAACGTATAACGAGTTAAGACTGTTTAGTATACCTGTCGTTTTGGGATATGAGTATCAGTTTGGTAAGTTAGGTGTCTTTGGTGAAATTGGTATGCAGCTTGGGATTTACAGTAATTTTATTGGTAAATTGTATGATAGTAAGTTTGTGATACAAGACAATCCTACAAACTATTATAACATGGTAAATATATCGGCAGAATTAGGACTAGGGATGATTTATGCCTTGACATCGAAATCTAGCCTTTTTGGTAAAGTGAGATATAGAAATTACCTAAGAGACATTTCTTCTAGTGAAAATCCTTTACAAGAATCCCTCAGTCAAGCTGGATTAGTTGTAGGATGTAGGTATAAATTATAGTCAATTATCTTATTGTTATCGTTTTGATTTTTGGCGGAAGCCAAAAAAAATGAAGTATTAAAACTTTTAAATGATAATATGCGATTAATTCTATGGCTTTCATAGGTTTTTGCCCTCATGACCATACTCTATTTACATTGTATTTTATGATTTAATGAATTTCTTCATTATGATTCTACCATTGATTTCAGAAGAAAAAATATAAACCCCTTCTCGCAATCCACTTATATCTATAGATGTAATTTCTTCACCCGTTTCTACCTTTGATACAACCGCTCCTGCGATAGAGTAAATAGTATAATTAGTAATAGACTCATCCGCACGTAGATTTAACTCCTCACTCGCTGGATTAGGAAATATCGTAAAATCTATTGCTTTCAATTCTGTAGTAGAACTTAAGACTGCTTTTTCACCATATATATCATCGAAATAGATCACATTATCACCCGATCTAGCATTGAAATCTGGAAAAATAACGATCTGATCATATACATTTCCCATATGCGAGGAAAAATCAAATTCCAATTGCTCCCATTGATTTATTACAGTATTAGGGATTTTTATTTCACCCAAAGACCAGTTGTCAGCTCTCACCAACTTTATTCCTACATCACTAATTTCCGATTTCCAAACCAAAATTCTAATAATAGCATTTGAATCAGCAATTGTAAAAGTACCTATATCTTCACCATGCATCGTCTCACAACCAGCAAACGGCTGACCCTCGACCAATGCTGTAAATTTTGCAACTTTTGAGGAAGTATTGTAGCTTGAAGAGTCTGGGTTTGACACGATCTCTAGTGCAGGATTAGTGTCATTTTCAAATACAGTCCATGTCCATTCTGCTCCATTTCCTTCTTCTTCAAAATTTACAGGAATATTCTGAGATGAAAGTGAAAATGCTAGTAATGAAAACAAAAGTAAGCTGGTGAAATTCTTCATAAATCAATATTTGCCGAAAGGTACAAATAAAGTGTCAATGTATTCTTGAAGAAATTACAAATAGCATTTACAATTGATAAATAGGAGCCTTTAGACGTAAAAAAACGGCTATTTCAAAATGAATAATTGTAAGTAAATGATACTCATAAAAAGTAATTTTCAAATAATTCAAAATTCTTTTTGCAACGTCGTTGCAAAAAGACTACCTTTGAAAAAAAAATAATTATGAAAATTAAATTACTTGGATTACTTTTTATTTGTTGTTTATTTCTAATTCCTAGCTGTACGCCTGTTGATCCAGACGATAAAGAAGGTGAAGAATTAATAACGACATTAATATACACCTTGACAGATCCTCTTACTAATGAAACTTATGAGTTGTCATTTCAAGACTTGGATGGTGATGGTGGTAATGATGCCATTGTTTCTGAAGATGTTTTAAAGTCAAATACGGCTTATACAGGTGAAATTAGTCTTTTAAATGAAACAGAAACACCTGTTGAATCTGTAGATGAAGAAGTAGCGGAAGAAGACCTTGACCATCAATTGTTTTTCATTTCTGATGATTTAACGTTTGCTTATACTGATTCAGATTCTGAAGGAAATCCATTAGGTTTGTCAACAACAATGGCAACTGGAGATGCAGGAGCAACAAGTCTAACTATTGTTTTAAAACATAAGCCAGAGAAATCTGCTTCAGGTGTAAGTGATAATGACATAACCAACGCCGGCGGTGATACAGATATCGAGGTGACATTTAACGTTGTAATTGAAGACTAAACTTTTTATATTCTTTATATTTTTTGGTTTTTGGGCTACAGCCCAAAATAATAACCTGAGTATTGTAGGTACGGTATATGATAAAGCAACTAGCGAAGTTATCTCTTATGCAACAGTTGCTATTGAGGGGACAAGTAATGGTGTTATTACTGATTCGCTAGGAACATTTATTTTAACGGATCTAAATAAGGGGAATTATCATCTTATTATATCTCACGTTGGTTGTGAAAATGTAAGGAAGTATATTGAATTGACTCGTGATACTTTTGTCAGAATTGAAATTGATCACTTTGGGAATATTCTCGATCAAGTAATTCTAAAAGAGCATCACGAGTTTCATTCTTTGGATAGTTATGCAAAGACTGAAATTTCTAAGCAATCCATAAGAGCGTCTGCTGAAAAAAACTTTAGTGATCAGTTAACTAAAATTACAGGAGTAAGAAT
>CAYOIL010000022.1:14495-22881 GCA_964403985.1 uncultured Saprospiraceae bacterium | reverse complement strand
CAAAATGGAGGAAATATTAGTAAACCTATTGTTAATGGACTTTCTGGTAATAGAGTCAGCATTTTAAATAATGGATTGGTCCAAAGTGGACAACAATGGGGAAATGACCATGCTCCAGAAATTGATCCTTTTTCTGCGAATGAAATTACAGTCGTGAAAGGAGCTTCTGTAGTTGAATACCCCGTAAGTTCTCTTGGGGGCTTGATTCTTATAGATGCTGGAGAAATAGAACAAGAACCCCATATTCACGGTAGCTTAACTTATGCTTTTGAATCCAATGGGAGAGGAAATAGTATCAATGCAAATGCAGAAAAATTTAGTGATTTACTATCTTGGAAAGCTAATGCTACATTACGTAAAAAAGGAGATGGCCACACTCCTGATTATTTTCTTACAAATACAGGTGCGGAAGAGTTTTCAACGAATCTTAAACTTGAAAAAAAGTTTAATCCGCGCTATTCTTCGTCTTTGTATGTGTCTAATTTTTATACCAATTTAGGAATTCTTGGTGCTTCTCATATTTCTAATCTTACAGATTTAGAATCTGCAATTAATCGTGAAATACCTTTTGGGTTAAACCCAAATTTTAGTTACGAAATAAACGCCCCATCTCAACAAGTTAATCACTTTCTCGCTAGATGGTCAAATAAACTTTTTCTAACCGATAATTCATGGCTTAATGCCGATGTTGGGTTTCAAAATAACAGACGTAAAGAATTTGATGTTAGAAGAGCAACTTCAGCTGACAAACCTTCATTATCATTAAATCAGTATACATTAAATACTAGTTTGAAATATACTTTAGATGGTGAGGAGTTTATTCATAAACTTGGAATACAAAACAACTTAACACAAAACATAAATGTACCAGGAACTGGAATTTCTCCTCTCATACCTAATTATGCACTTTTTAAACTTGGCGGATTTTATAGTTTTATAAAAGAATGGAATAAGTGGGAAACTGAAATAGGAGGGAGGCTTGACTTTATTAATCAACAAGCACTTGTTTTCTCGCAATCTTTGCCCAAAGAGATAATATCTTATGAAAATAACTTTTATAATGTATTGTTTTCTTCAGGAGTCAGCTATCAACCAAGTGAAAATTGGGATTTTAAAGCATCGTTAGGTCTACATACTAGAAGTCCTGAAATCAATGAGTTATATAGTAATGGTTTACATCAAGGAGTTAGTGGAATTGAACTGGGAAACGCAAATTTGAGCGCTGAAAGGTCAATAAAAATATCGACAACAAGTTCGTATGAAGTGATTAAAAAACTGAATATTCAAGTTGATTTATATAGCCATTACTTCGATAATTACATCTATTTATTACCAACTGGCGAGAATCGATTAACCATCCGTGGTGCTTTTCCTGTCTTTGAATATACAGAGACTCCTGCGCAAATTAACGGTCTTGATATCACTGCCCACTTTTCCCTAAATCAGTTCATAAGTTATAATCCTTCTTACTCGCTTATCCGCGCGACAAATCTTGAAAATAATCGCGCTATACCTTTTATTCCAACCGACATGTTACGAAATGAAATCTTAATAATAGGAAAAGATTTTATGGGATTTCAAAACACTAGACTCCTCGTCTCACATGAGTTCCATTTTCAAAAACAAAACATTACATCTGAAGAAGATTTTGGGCCAATTCCCGAAGCATTCAATCTATTTAATTTAAACATATCTACTTCGCGCGCCATAGCACATAAGCAATTCCGTCTATACATCCGAGGAGAAAATCTATTCAATACTCGCTATCGAAGTTATACAAATCGACTTAGATATTTTGCCGACGAAAGAGGAAGAAATATTGTCTTGGGTTGTAATGTGGAATTCTAAATTCGTAGTTAATCGTATTACAGATTCTACCTACTTTATTAGTACAACCTCGGAATAATACTCGTTTTTATCTTCAATTAATAAAACATAACTTCCTTTTATTAGATTCGGTATCGATAATATAACTTCTGTACTTTTCTCAGTTGTAGAACTAGCAATCATCCGACCATTAATGTCCAAAAACTTAATTCTTAATTCTTTACTTGGTAAATCCCTGATAGTCAAGTTCCCACTCAAACTATCATAATTGCTTGAAACATGCCAATCCGGATTTTTAGAATTGTTAATTGAATTTGCTCCTACTTCTTCTACACTAAAATCAGCAAATAAAACTTGTTCATCTCTAAGATCTTGTTCGTTGATCAGACTTCTATAAATCCCCCATTTAGGTCGAACAAATTCAGCCCCTACACGCCAATTTATTATGTTGTCATCGCTAAATGAAAATAAAACTTCTTTGTCACTAAATCTTACTATTTCAATTTCATAAGATCCTGAAAATCCATAAGTAATTTTCTCTGTTACCTCTAACCAAGTTCCAATCATAGGTGCTAAGTCAGTTTGTTTCAAAGTTACTTGACTTGTTGTTTCTGCATAGCGTAATTCTAGTCTATCAGGACTTCCTTCACGCGTTGTTAGAGTATACATTGGCATACTTTCTTGGCTTCCACCTACTGATTTTAATTGGTGAAGATGAGTGAAATTTGGAGAAGATTGAAATCCATCTTCCAATTTGAATTTCCATTTATAGATCACCTCTTCTTCTTCGATTCCTAATAGATTGTCAGGAGATTTACTATACGATTTTATTTCATTACGTTGTCTATCGAAATTTATACATCTATCATCATCTGGTGTAACATGAATGTGAAATCTAAATACAAATGCGTCCAATTCTTCGTCATACAACTCATCTATGTGATTCCCAAAATCTTCGTGACTACAGTCTGGCGTTTCAATAGGACTTTCACCGGGAGCTAAAATGGATGTAATCAATTCATAAGTATCTCCAGGTCCGTCAGCAGAAAGGATAACTTGGCTGTAAACTGGAGAGGCGAATAGAATGAAAATGAGAAATGTAAAATGATTCATAATTTATATTGATATACAAAGATAGAACATAAAAATTTTAAAAATTTGGGTAAGGAAGACAAAGTGATATTTTATAAGAGCTAAATCATAAGTATTCGTTAGAGCTCATATCCTCTTATGCTATTAAGATTAGATGTCTTTACTTAGCTCATTATCCTCCCACTCAATTTGCTTTCTCTTTTTTAGCTTGTTCAATTGACTCCATAAAATTAAAGCTCCTACAATAAAACCAATGCATATTAAAAAAAATGGATAATGGACATTTTAATATTTCCGGAAACTATAGAAGGAGATAGGTCACTTTTTATTTGAATGTTTTCATAAGAAGAATTAAGGTCTAATAGTAATAAGCTAATGCTTATGACATTTGCAATAATTCCTAAAATCCAAATTTCTGATACACTTACTTTTTTAGGATTACTTGTATTCAGTTTTCTCTTTTTATATATAAAAGCTAGACCAATAACTAGAGCAAAAATCAATAGGGTTAATAGACTGTAATTCATTTTTTAAGATATAGAGTAATATTAATTTTTGGAATAAGCTGCGGCTTCAGCCTTTACATAACTATCAAAAGTTTCTGGACTTATATTTAATTTGTCTTTAAGCATTCGATAAAAGTCTTCGTCTGTGGTTCCATACTTCAAAGCTTCAATAAATCCTTCTACTCCTTCTTTTTGATACACCTTTCTCATTAAAAGACCGCCAATCACATATCGAAAATCAGAAGCATATTCACCATTGGGAATTGTAGTATTTAATTTTTTTATATCCGATAGATCATATTCTGGATTATCTTTTAAAAAGGCTTTCAATTTTTCCATATGACCGTCAAACGAATAGGTAGCTGTGCCTGCATAAAAAGTAGCTATCCCTTCACCAATCCAAAAATGAGTATCCTGGGGTACTAATTTGAAAGTATAGAGATGAACTAATTCATGAGGATAATAAGAGGAATTGTTTCCCGAATAAATTGTCATATTTCTCCAACTTGCTACACCTCCCTTTCCACTAGCATTGTACATTCTATTCATGTATTCATATCCCCAGGTTCTACAGATATCTCTAGCATTGCTTGCTACAAAATAATCAAACTCCAAAGGCGGTATTCCAAATTCCTTTGATAATTCAAGATTGTATGAATTCATTGTATTTGCCTCTTCAATTTGGAATGTATGGAAAGGGTGCACATAATAATCTATTGTGCCTACCTTATGATGTTCGAAAACGGTTTTTAAATATTCTGCACTACTAATTAAAAGGTATTTACCATCAAATTCCTTCGCATAAACTGATGAAATCACATCGAGGTGGGATAATCCATTTTCATCTACATGGGAAAATGAACTGATTAATGACCAATATCCATTCTCAACTTGAAAGACACCTATAATTTTACATTGAACTTTATACTTTCTTTTTTTCAAAGTATTAATACCTATTGCCCAGAAATTTTCATCTGGTATTTTCATGTTTTGGAATGACCAATATGGAGACTTAGGATTTTGGAAATCTCCTTCATTTAGGTAGTCTTTCCATAAGGTTATTATCTGTTTTTCAACTTCACCATCGTAATTTCCTACTTCTTCATGAATATAAAATTCAAGGCCTCCAGAATTATTTGTTGAATTAGCTTGAGAAAAAGCTGAAATTGTAATCAAAACACACAGAAAGGAAAGAGCTACAGTTCTCATTTGTTTGGCTTTTTATTAGCATCTAAAATAAGTAATAGATTTTTATAAGCCTAAAAATTCAATTATAATGCTGTTTTTTAACGGATGATTAACTTCCAATTCTTTTATTTCATTTTCACCTTTTCGATTTTGGATAGAATTAATTCTTTTTCATTTTCTTTTTTGACAGAACTCAAAGCCTTGTTTAAATAGTATAATTCTTTTTCACGATTACTTTTCATCTTGTAGAATTCAGCTAATAAAGCGTAGAAATATTGATTATCTGATAGGCCTAGTTTATTTGCTTCTTTGATAGCTTCATCTACCGAATTGGCTTTAGCAAGTGCATAAGTTCTATTTAAGGCAATGGTGGGAGAGTATTCTAAGGTCAGTAGTTTATTGTAAAGGGTCAATATTTTCTCCCACTTTTTATCGGTTTCATTAGTATGCCAAAAAGCAATTGCAGCTTCTAGATGATATTTAGAAACAATTGATCCTTTGGAAGCTAGATTTAGGTATTTCTGGCCTTTTTTTATGAGCTCTACATCCCATTTTGATTTATCTTGATCATAATACAAGAGATCACCATTTTCGCCTTCTAGACGTGCTGAAAACCTTGAGGAATGGAAACACATTAAGGCTAAAAGAGCTTGTGTTTTTACTTTGGGAAATGAATTTTGATTTGTTAGAAATATACAGAGTCTCATTGCTTCCCAACATATTTCATGTCTTAAGTTTTTTTCGTTTATACTACTGTAATAGCCTTCATTAAACAGCAAGTAAATGACCCTAAGGACATTGTCTAATCTCGATATATATTGGTCTTTAGATAAATTAGTTTGGAGACTATTTTTCTCTTTGATTACTTGTTTGGCCCTATATAATTTCTTGTTAACGCTTGATTTATTTGATAAAAGAGCTGTAGCAATTTCATCTATATTACATCCACAAAGAATTCTTAAGGCAAGGCAAATTTGTGATGTTGGGTGAAGGTCAGGATCACAAACTACAAAAAGCATTTTTAATTGACTGTCAGCAATTATCTCATCAGTAATTTCTAATTGGTCTGAGTTGTTGGAAGAAGTATGGAATTCAGGGATTACTTTTTCTTCATATATTTTTTTCCTTCTGAAGTGATCAGTCAATTTATTTTTTGCCGTTTTTCTTAACCAGGCGGTAGGAGAGGTAGGGATTCCATTGTGTGACCAAGATTTCATTGCAGTCAGGAATGTTTCAGAAACTATGTCTTCCGCTAATTGTAAATTAGTTACTCCATAATAATGACAGAGTACAGCAACTAAATTACTGTACTCTGTTTTGAAAATTCCTGAAATGTTTCTTTCGTCCATAAATAATAGGCGATACTTAGGAATTTACATTCCTTCGAATTCCATGATGTCTCTAATTTCTACTTTACCACCATTACTTAATGCAGGACATCCTTCACCTAGCTTTAATGCTTCGTCAATGTTTTCAGCACTTACAACCACGAATCCACCTACGATTTCTTTTAATTCTGCGTAAGGACCATCAGTAACAGAACCATCAGCATGCATTGTTTTACCTTCGAATCCCAAAGCTTCACCTGGATTTTTTAACTTCCCTTGTGCACCTATTCCGCCCATCCAATCTTGCCATTCTTTTACTTCGGCTTGAATCTGCTCTGGAGTTGGATTAAAGTTTGGATCTGGTTCACTATGAAATAACATAATAAAATCTTTCATTTTTCTATTTTTTATAAGTTTAAAATTAATAATCATTCGCTAGACGAACGAGATATTTTAAATAGGACAATAAAATTATATTTTTTTTTAAATAGAATATTTATTGCCATGTTATTAATGTATCCAAAAACAAAAAAAGGCCTAAACATATAGCTTAGACCTCTTTTTTTTAACTAAAAATAGTTTTTTATATTTTCAATATCTTTCCTGTTTGAATTCCTGTTGATGTTCTTATTTCGTATAAATAAACACCGGATAATAAAGGTTTTGCAACATCGATATTAACATGCTGTTTCGAGCTTTCAATGGAAATCGTACGAGTTAAAACAGTTACTCCAGATTGATTTTTCAACACAAAAATAGCTTTACCTTTCTTTGCACCTTCAAGATCAAGCGAAAATGAATTGATAAACGGATTAGGGCTAACTTCATGACTAAACGAAGTAGCTGGAGACTCAATAGTTTGTATAGATTGAGTTGACAAATCAGTGGCAGCAACATCAATATCTGTTATGTCACCTACTCTATATCCCACAAGATTTACTTTATACGTATCATCTTTTAAATCTACAACTCTACAGAATTCTTCACACTCATGATTTTCATCCATATTCTCCATGTCCATGCCTTTGTCGAAAAAATGCCATTCCATATCGATCTCTATTCCATTAACATTATTAAGATAATCTTTCAACATGTTGTAATCTTCTACAGTAACTTCGTTGTCTTCATTTATGTCTGCAGCCATTTTCTGATAGGCTGTAAATTCAACAAATCCTTCTAGATAAGCTCTAAGTTCAACTAAATCACCTTGATTTACTCTTTTTACATCTGTGTCTATTCCTTCCACATGTATTGTATAATCAAAGTAATGCGGTAATTCTTCAAATGAATATTCTTGACCAAAATTAGTCATGTAAGTTGTTTCTGTTGGATAAACAACCTCTGTCGTTTCATAAGTTACGGTATCAAATTCTAGAATATATATCCATGAGTCAGTTGCATTTTGGAATGAATCAACAATAGTTTCAATTACTTCTGTAACAGTTATTGGAAATTCTTCACCAACGTGAGAAGTACCAACGGCTTTCATAGAAACTTCATCTGGACTTCCGCCATAGTGAATTTGTAATTGTCCACTCACTGATGAATATTCGTCACTGTCTTCACAATCCGATATATTAGCAGCGTTGTTTTGAACACGAACATAAGTATTACAGAAACTCTGCTTGCCATATTGGTCTGTAACCCATATTTCAACGTCATTTCTTCCTACATCTTCACAAGTGAATGTTTTGTTATTATCGTTTGAATCTGAAGAAAAAGAAAATATCAAATCTTCTTCACTACTGCATGAAGCAAATGAACCTGCATCTAAGTCACTTGCCCAAATTTCTACCATGCCATCTTCATTTACACCATCTCCGTCATCATCAATTCCCATTAAAGCAATTGATAAACCATAATGACAATAGGGAGTGGGAGTTGATATATCTTCCACAGTTACATTAATTTTGCAAACCTCAGGCAAATCGCTACATCCGAAATTCGCTAAAAAAGAAACTTCAGTCGTACCAATAGGGTAAGTACCACTAGCATTAGCACCGGTTCCAGAAGCAAAAGGAGAATCATTAGAAATTTGTACAATTTCACTACATAATCCACCAGGTAATTCAATTACTGGAATTTCAACATATTGACCTTGACAATCACTTGTAGAAACAGTAATGTCTTCAGGACATACTAAATCCGGAAGATCAGTGATCGTAATATCAAATTCTTGATAGTAAGTAAAAATTCCATGACCAGTATATACATTGAAATCACAACAATTAATTAGTTCCCATTCTCTTACAACTTTTTTACAAGCCCCAGAAATTGAAAATACTTTGTCACTATAAGAGTAACCAATCATTGAACAAGGACCTTCATTCCATGTAGGCTGTTGATAACCAGGAGGCAAAGAACTAGGGGAAAGATCTGGATTACATCCAAAAACTTCAAGTCCAGTTTGTGGCCAGTTAATGTTGGCCTCTGTAAAAGTAGCAC
>CAYOIL010000022.1:0-14462 GCA_964403985.1 uncultured Saprospiraceae bacterium | reverse complement strand
GTTATTAACTGTGAACAACTGACATTTGTTTCTCCATACGGATTATAAACAGTCCAAGTTCGAATGATATCACCTTGGTCACAGTGATTCAAATCGTACTCCACTGTTGGATATCCAGCATCATGCCAACCAGAATAATCTTTGTATTGCGCATTTCCATATATAGATAAATCATATATGTCCTCATTGCAATCAATGGTTACATCAGCTGGACAAACTAATTCAAAGGCATATAATCCCGATGAAAAAGTAAGAAGAAAAAATAAAAAGCTTAATCGTATAGGGAGTATAGAATTCGCTTTCATAAATATTAGGTTAATTTAGTAAATAAATGTCGTTGTAAATTTATAATCATTTAGTTATATATTATAATTATTCTTAATATATATGATCCTAGATTATTAAAGATAAAATTTTGAATGTGTAAATTACAAACTATCAACAAATAACATAAATTTTAATTACAAATTTCAAGTTTTTGGAATCTTATACATAAAAGGACTGTTCAATTTATTGTACATTTGATAGAATTGGCTTAATAATTGCAGATAAAACGGATATGAAAACACTATTAATTATTTCATTTTGCATGACTTTCGCATTAGGGGCATTCGCCCAGAATGATGATGAACCTATATTTTGTACAGAATTAATACGTCAATTACCAAATGATGAAACAGAAGTAATTCGCCTTACAAATAAATCTGAGATTCGAATTAATGATTTACAAAGTGGAGACCTATACCAAGTAGCTTTTGTAAGAGAACCGGATAGTTATACAATGGTTATTAAGTCATTGAAAGCTCGGTGTTTCAATAATAAAACTCCTGTTACATTGTATTTTCGAAATGGAACTAAGATGAAATTAGAAAGTACGAATAAGGAAAATTGTAAATCTTTAATTACAGTAAATTTGGGTCAAGCCCAAAAAGAAAATGAAATACAAGAGCATCTTTTAGAACAATATCTTATTGGCATTCAGTATACAGCAGAAGATGAAAACTTAATTAAGTTGAAAGTTGGAACGCCACAGAATGAAATGATTCAAGAGTTGTTCGAATGTATCTCAAAGTAATTTTCTTCAGTTTTTTATAAAGGAATTTTTAGTTTAGTATTTCGCTAGTTGGCAAGTTTTTCAAATTTGTGAATAACATATTAAATTGGAACATCCTCTTCCTTATCAACGTCCCACTTTGCTGCAGTATTTTTGATTATAATCAGTTGTTCTTTTTCTTCCCTAATTATATGTTTAGCTCCTGAATCATCTGTCAATCTAGCTAGCTTGTCATAAAATTTAGATGGCCATAAGACTGGCGGACTAAGCGAATCTCCTGTGTGTGTAATACAAATTTTATTTTCTTGTTTTTTTGACAGTAATTTCTCTATATGACTACCAGTACATTTGTATTGATCACCCAAAATAAAGACGATCTCATCATATTGATTTCTCAGTTTATCAACGGCAGTTGCAATTGATTTCCCTATTCCATCCTTCCACTCTTTATTCTCTATAATTTCCCAGCTTGCTAAAGGAATTACATTTTTAATTTTAGTAATAGAACTACCTAAAACAATAAATCTATCAACATAATTTACTTTCTCCATTTCTTCTAGCACACATTGCAAAAGGAAAGATTTTTTATAAGGAATTAACTGCTTAGGACGACCTAGTCTTTTGGATTCACCCGCAGCAAGTACAACAAGAGCAATTTGATTTTTCACAGATTAAATGTAGTAGAATTCTTACTTAATTTATTCTTTTATGCATTAATTTAATTAAATTAACGGCAGAATTCATACCATTAACTCATATAAGTTTGAGTAAGCAATAAATTGTATTATGAAAGAATATTCGATTTCCGTGAATGGTGACATTCATAAAGTAAAAGTCCATGAAGATACTCCATTGTTGTGGGTTTTAAGAGATCATTTACGGTTGACAGGTACTAAATATGGATGTGGAATTGCGCAATGCGGTTCATGTACAGTCCACTTAGATGGAGAAGCTGTAAGATCTTGCATTTTACCAATTGACTCATTGGGAGATGCCAAGGTTACAACAATTGAAGGGCTTTCGCCAAAAAACGATCATCCACTTCAACAAGCATGGGTGGAGCATGATGTACCTCAATGTGGTTATTGTCAAAGTGGCCAAATTATGACTGCAGCAGCTTTTCTAAAGGAAAATAAAAGCCCTAGCGATGAAGATATTGTTGAAGCAATGTCTGGAAATATATGTCGGTGTGCAGCTTATTTAAGAATTAAAGAAGCAGTGAAAACTGCATCAAAATTATAATTATGGGACAGAATGAACTAAACAGAAGAGAGTTTTTACGTCTCAATGGAATTACTAGTGTAGCTCTTGTTCTAGGTTTTAATTTTTACAGTTGTAAAAAAGCTGAAGACATAAGAGCTGAAGCGAAAGAATGGTCTGAAATGAACGCATTTCTATCTATTGGTGATAATGGACAAGTTATGATTATGGCACCCAATCCTGAAATAGGACAAGGGGTAAAAACATCAATGCCTATGATTATAGCTGAGGAACTAGATATTGACTGGAAAGATGTTATCGTAAAACAAGCACCTTTTGATGCTGTGAAATTTACTAGACAAGTGGCTGGAGGATCACAATCTATTAGAAAAGGGTGGTTGGCATTACGGACAACAGGAGCAACTGCAAGAGAGATGTTAAAGAATGCGGCAGCAGAAGAATGGAATGTTTCATCAACAGAATGTAGAACAGAAAAGGGCGTTGTATATGGTCCATCTGGTGAGAAAAAAACATATGCTGAAATTGCACCATTAGCAATAAATCAGGCTATTCCTGAAGATGTGAAACTTAAGAAACCGTCTGATTTTACAATCATAGGAAAAAGTAAAAAGAACGTTGATTTACCGGGAATAATTTCTGGTGAACCTCTGTTTGGTATGGATTATTATCAAGAAGGAATGGTGTATGCAAGTGTGATAAAAGGACCTTTTGGTGCCAAGATAAAGTCGTATGATGATACTAAAGCCAAGGCCGTCGAAGGAGTGATTGACATTATTCAATTAGAAGATAAAATTGCGGTAATAGGAATGGACACCTGGACTTGTTTTCAGGCTAAGAAGTTAATCAATATCGAATATGCTAAAGTTAATGAGGCTTGGAATTCGCCAGTTATAAAAGAGAACTTGAAAGCATTATTAGCTTCTAAAAAAGGTGAAGTAAAAAGAGAAGATGGGAACATTAAAACTGCATTTTCTGAAGCAGACAAGGTAATAGAAAGGGAATTTTCTTCTCCTTTCCTTGCCCATAATACAATGGCACCTATGAATTTCTTTGCTCATGTTACAGATGAGAAAGTAAGTTGTGTTGGTCCTATTCAAACACCAGAGTGGACTCAAGGCAGAATTGCTGATTTACTGGAAAGACCAAAGGAAGAAGTGACGATTGATATGACGAGAATGGGTGGAGGATTTGGTAGAAGATTATATGGAGATTTTGCATTGGAAGCAGCTGCAATTTCCAATAAAATAAAGAAGCCAGTGAAGGTAGTTTATTCGCGAGAAGATGATATGAAAGGTGGAATATACAGACCTGCGAGCGAATATGTATTTCGGGCTGCAGTGAAGGATGGGGAGATCACAGGATATGAAGTAAAGGGGGCATCCGTGAATGATGGTAATTGTGTCAGAGCAAATAACTTTCCAGCGGGAGCGGTAGATAATTATAAAGTGTCTGCTGTCAAGCTAGAAAGTGACATTACAACAGGCGCATGGAGAGCTCCAGTGACTAATTTTATAGCTTTTGCTGAACAAAGCTTTTTAGATGAAATTGCTGAAGAACTTAAGATTTCTCCTTTAGATTTAAGACTGAATTTATTAAAAAAAGCTGAAGAAAATAAGCAAAAGAATCCTTCTCTAGAATTTGATTATGATCCAGTGAAATTCAAAGGTGTACTTCTTGATGTTGCTGATAAAAGTAATTTCAGGATGAATGAAGATAGAATGGGCTTAAGTTCATATTATTCACATAATACTTATGTGGCAGAGATAGCTGAAGTAAAAGATAATGCTATTTCAAAAATCTATTGCTCTATAGATTGTGGAATAGTTGTAAATCCAGACGGTGCAATGAATCAAGCCCAAGGCGGAGTAATTGACGGAATGGGGCATGCAATGTATGGTGAATTAACGATAAAAGATGGTCAAGCAGAGCAAGAAAATTTCCATCAATATAAAATCATCAAAATGAATGAAGTACCCGATGTAGAAATTAACTTTATACAATCAGAAAATGATCCTACTGGTCTTGGGGAACCAACATTGCCACCAGCGGGAGGAGCAGTTGCAAATGCATTGTATAGAGCAACTGGTAAAAGGATTTACAGTCAACCGTTTAGCAAAGAATTGGATAAAATTTTAGGTTAAACCCAAAATATTAAATCATTAAATTCACCTATAGAAATTTTTAGAATTGTCAAGAATCATCCTTGTTTTAGCACTATTTTTATTGTTTACTTATAGTTGCTCAACCGAAAAAGCCCCAACTAATGAAAATCCAGCTTCTCAAGGCTTTAATGAAGCTGAATCCGATCTTCTTGCTATTCAACTCGCCGACTCTGTAGTGGTTGCCCACGGAGGTAGGAAAGCATGGGATGAAACTACTTACTTGAAATGGAATTTCTTTGGTTCAAGAAGACATGTATGGAATAAAAAAACAGGAGATGTTGTAATTGAAGGCATTCTTGATACTTTTCTTGTCCATATGAATATAAATGATATGACAGGATCAGTAAATTTTAAAGGACAAGAATTATCGAATCCCGACAGCTTAAGTAAATATCTGGAAATGGGCAAAGAGATGTGGATCAACGATTCCTATTGGGTTTTTCTTCCATTTAAATTAAAAGACTCAGGGGTTACATTAAAATATCTTGAGTCTATTCCAGCAAATGATAGCCTTGGAAAAATGGAGAAAATAAGCTTAACATTTAATGATGTAGGTGTTACACCAGACAATAAATATGTTTTATCCATTGAAAGTGACTCTTATAAAATACATCAATGGGCATTTTATAAAAATGCAAATGATTCATTACCAGGGTTTACAACAACTTGGTCTGATTATAGGAATTATGGAAATATTGTTTTAGCAAACAAAAGAGAAAACTATATGCTAAGTGAAATTGCAGTAGGAGACTCTTTAGCTAAATACTTTAAATAAAAAAAGGAATGCTAATGCACTCCTTCTTTTAATAATTCTGGATATTTTTTCTGAAATTTCTTTAATCTAGGAATTGAAACACTTCTCACATAGGGCTGATTCGGATTCTTTTTTTCGTAATCTTGATGATAATCTTCTGCATCATAAAAGGCTTCCAATGGAGCTACTTCAGTAGTGATTTTATCGAAAGTCCCTTCGTCTAAAAGCTTTTTGATATATGCTTCAGCCATTAATTTTTCTTCTTCTTTTTTGTAAAAAATAGCTGATCTATATTGGCGACCTCTATCAGGACCTTGTTGATTTAGAGTCGTAGGATCATGAGACCCAAAAAATACTTTCAACAAGGTATTGTAATCTATTACATCAGGATCATAAAAAACTTCTACTGCCTCTGCATGATCAGTTCTTCCATAACTTACAGCAGGATAATTAGCATCAGAAGCTAAGCCACCCGAATATCCTGAAACAGCTTCAACAACTCCTTCTACTGATTCAAAAATTGCTTCAACACACCAGAAACAGCCCGATGCAAAAATTGCACTAGCTTTCCCCTCGACGTTTTTACTTTTGACGGAAGTCATTTTTTCTTTATTCGAAGAATTTACAACAACCTCATCACCAGAGCATTTTGCTGAAGTCATAAGAAATGTTGCAGAAATTAGTAAAGCAAATATTTTATACATAATTCGTTTTTTTATTAAAGTAGTTTAGCATTAATATTGTTGCGACAGTCTCTACCGCTTTTGCTATTTTAACCTAAATTTCACCTTTACCTTCTCTTATTAATTCGATTTCATCGCCCGTGCAATCTAAGACAGTGGTAACTCCTTCATCTGAAGGACCATTATCAATAATCAAGTCTACCTCATTTTCATAAAGATGAGATAATTCGTAAGGATCATTTGAATAGGTTCTCATGTCTCCACTATTAAGAGATGTTGAGATTATAGGCTCATCAAGAGATTTGATTACTTGTTGTAAAACGGATTGAGATGGTATTCTGATTCCTACTTCTTTTTTTGTATTCTCAAAACTTTTAGTTACTTGTTTACTCGCTTTGAAAATGAAGGTGTAAGGTCCAGGAATCAAGCTTTTTACTGTACGAAATATAGTATTGTTATAATTAAGAGTAAAAGCTGAAAGGCTTTTCATATCGCTGAAAAATAAACTTAAGTTGGACTTTTTTTCTGGTTTTCCAGTTAATTTTAGAATTTTTGCAATTCCTTTTTTATTACTCATTTTACATCCTAAAGAATAGACACTATCAGTAGGGAATATAAAGATTCCACCATCATCAAGTATTTTAACAATATTGCTTAATTCATTGTACTTGATATCCTCGTAATCTTCTATTTTGATGTATTTCATATTTTCACAATTGTTTGTTAAACTTTAAAATAATTTGTTATATAATCTTATTAATTTCAATTTTACAAAAATATCTCTAATTAATTTAAACTTTTCACAATTCCTGCAGTCTAATAAAACATGACTTACAAGTTAAATACAGCATTTTCAATTATAGTTTTATTTCTTTTCTTCAGTTCTTCGGCTTTCGCCCAAAAAGGTGGTCAGCGAGGCGGTGGTGGAGAAAGGCCAAGTATAAAGCTTAAAGGAGCAATAGTGGATGCTGAATCAGGGCAAGGTTTAGAATATGCCACAATAGGAGTTTTTTCTAAAAAGGATTCTTCAGTTGTTGGAGGAGGATTGTCACTTACAGATGGGTTATTCGAAATTGACGTTAAGGCAGGTCGCTTATACGCAGAAATCGAATTTATTGGTTACGAAAAAGTAGTAATAGATCCTATTCCTTTTGATAGAGATAAGATGCGAAGTGGCGATAGGACTGTAGATTTAGGAATAATAAAAATGTCTAGTTTTGCTGCATCATTAGATGAAGTTACGATTCGGGCTGAAAAAAGTCAAAATACTTTTACATTAGATAAACGGGTATTCAATGTCGGTAAAGACTTGGCTAATAGAGGAGGTACTGCAGAAGATATTCTAGATAATGTACCTTCTGTAACGGTTGATATCGATGGTACAGTTAATCTAAGAGGGAGTAGTGGAGTTCGAATTCTAATAAATGGTCAACCATCTAGCTTTGCCAATGAAGCTAACGGCCTTAAAGGAATTACTTCTGATATGATCGAAAGGGTAGAAGTTATAACAAATCCATCATCTCGTTATGAAGCAGAAGGTATAGCTGGTATTATTAACATCGTGCTAGTAAAACAAAAAGAAAAAGGATTCAATGGTTCTTTTAATACTTCAGTTAGCTATCCGCTTGGAGGAAGCCTTGGAGCAAATATTAATTACAGAAAAAATAAAATTAATTGGTTTGCAAATTATGGTATAAACTACAGATCAAGCCCAGGTTTTGGTTCCCTATATCAAGAGGTTTATCTTGAAAATGAGACTTTGCAGAGTTCTCAAGCTAGAGATATGCAAAGAACTGGACTTAGTAATACTGTAAGAGGTGGACTAGAATATTTTATTAACGATAAGTCAAGTGTTTCGGGTGCTGTTCAGTACAGAATCAGTGACGATTCAAGGTTGACAACTCTTACTTATTTAGATTTTGTTGAACCAGCTGATGTCCCTTTTAGTCGAACGTTCAGAACGGACACTGAGGATGAATTCGAAACTGGATTACAATATAATATTGATTATAATCATGAGTTTTCTTCTAGAGATCACACATTAAATGTAAGATTTCAATATGAAGACGAGAGCGAAAGTGAAGCAAGTGATTTAGTACAAAATCAAATAGAGAATGATAGTGCTTTACCTGTCCTTTTGCAAAGATCTGGAAATGTAGAAGGTCAAGCCAATTATACGATAAGTGTTGATTATGTTCAGCCCTTGGGAAGTAAAGATCATCGTTATGAATTAGGCTATAGAACTACGGTTAGAAATATTAGAAATGACTTTACAGTAGAGGACTTAGTTGATGATGAATGGGTAGCTTTACCAAATTTCACCAATAACTTCGAATACGATGAAGATATTCATGCTTTGTATGCTCAATATGGAAATAAATATGGAAGATTCGGTTTTCAAGCTGGATTAAGAGCAGAGTACGCTATAATCAATACCAAGTTAATCAATACAGGCGAGGAAAATAAAAGAGATACGCTCAACTTCTTTCCTTCTTTGTTTTTAAACTATGAAATAAATGAAGCTAATGCAGTTCAATTAAGCTACTCTAGAAGAATAAGAAGACCAAGATTCAGAGACTTAAATCCATTCTTTTCATTTAGTGATCCTAGAAATTTTTTCAGTGGGAACCCAAATTTAACTCCAGAATATACAGATTCATATGAGTTGAATTATCTTAGATACTGGGAATCTGCAACATTGTCAGGAGGTGTTTTTTATAGAAGAACTAGTGATTTAATATTTAGGATAAGAGAGCGTGTGTCAGACGAAGAATTTTTAACTGCACCTCAGAATCTTGGAATAGGGAATGACTTCGGTCTAGAAGTAAATGGTAGTTTAAGTTTACAAAAGTGGCTAAGATTAAATGGAAATGCTAATTTCTTCCGTTCAATTTCTGATTCAGGAATAGGAGATCCTACATTAGATGCGGATACTTACGTATTCACCGGAAGACTTACATCCCAGTTAAATTTTTGGGATAGTGATCTTCAACTTCGCGCGAATTATAGAGGACCTAGAGAAACTCCTCAAGGATTTAATAAAAGTATCACTTCGGTAGATGTAGGTTGGAGTAAGGATTTTTTACCTAAAAAGAATTTAACTGTTACTTTAAGTGTGAGAGATTTATTCAATTCTAGGAAAAGAAGATATGAGACTTTTGGTGAAGATTTTTATTCAATAGGAGAGTTTCAGTGGAGAGTAAGAACTTGGACATTAGCTGCTAACTATAGAATCAATCGTAAGAAAGAACGTCAGCGAGGAAATAGAGGTGGACAAGATGATGGAGGAGAGTTCTAATATGTTGAATTATCATAAGTCATTCATCGGATAAGTCTTTTATGTTATGGGAAGACTACGTTTTATTGTTATACTCGTTTTATTGTTTCTTTTTTTTGGGTGTCAATCTGATGGAATATTAGTTTCAGTTACGTATGCACTTTCCTAGCTAATTCTCAATGTTTATTTGGGTTTCCCCAATTTTTTTTTTACTACTATTCTTAACTATCAACGATCAGAGAATATAAGATATATAACTAGGGAAATTTACATTTCTCAACGCTTGTAAATATATTCAATTCTTAAATAATTCCTGTATTCTCAAGTTATTAGTCTAGTATATAAAGCATTTAGAACACGAACTAGTATTACTAAATTTCCAAGGTATAACGTGTTCGATAAGCTCCATTTCTTTTTATTTATAGTCTGATTAAAGACTATAATTCAATATTTTATTAAGTTAGCGTGTAAATGAGAGAAGGACTTTAGACTTTTATTAGTCTAAACGTTTGTTTAGAATTATATATTAGGATTCACAAAACTCTGCATTAAGAATATGAAAAGGTATTTTTTTACGCTTATCTCGTTATTTGTATCACTCACTTTATTAAATAGCCAAAATTCAATTCATCGTTGTTCTAGTGATGAAAAAACTAAAGCACTTTATCCTACAGAAAAAGAATATCAAGAATATTTAAAAGGGATTAAAGCAAGCTTTACTGAATTTAATAATACGAAAAACGCGAAACAAAGTTCTACGCTTATTACTATACCAGTACATGTAATTATTTTACATTCTCCTGGTCAATCGATAGGGACTGGAACAAATTTTACAATGGAGCATATTCAATCACAAATTGACGTTTTAAACGAAGATTTTAGAAGATTAAATTCTGATGCTGAAGATACACCTGATGAATTTGCTGCCGGAGATACCGAAATTGAATTTTGCTTGGCAATTGTTGATCCAGATGGAAATGAAACAGATGGGGTAACGAGATTTGGTACCAATCAGAATATGAATTCCAATGAGAACTCAATAAAAAATAATACCAGATGGCCAAGAGCAGATTACTTAAATATATGGTCTGCTCCTAATTTAGGGAGTTTATTAGGATGGGCTTACAGACCAACAACAAGTAATCTGCCAAATGCAACGTTGGATGGTGTTGTAACAGCAGCATCTGCCTTTGGTGGACCTGGTTATGGGACAGATAGTCCTTATGATTTAGGTAGAACAACAACGCATGAAGTCGGACATTATTTAGGACTTGATCATGTGTGGGGAGGAAACGGAGGATGTGGACAAGATGATGGAATTTCTGATACTCCGAATCAAAATTCTTCTAGATTTGGATGCCCAAATCATCCAGCTCAAAGTTGTGGTTCTAATGATATGTTTATGAATTACATGGACTATGTCAATGATGCTTGTATGAATGCTTTTACGGTAGAACAAGGAGAGTATATGCAATTAATCTTGAATACTTCAAGATCAAGTATAGCTGAGTCAAGTAGTATTATTTGTATTCCTTCAGTTCCATTAGGAGCAGAAACAGTAAATGTTCAGAATGTTTTGTGTAACGGAGAGAGTAATGGTTCTATTCAAATTCAGGGTATAGGAGGATTGGCTCCATATCTGTATAGCATAAACAATGGCCCTTTTCAAAGTAGCCCTCTTTTTGAAAATTTATCTGCCGGATCATATTTAATGACAGTTTCTGATGCAAGTGATAATACTTTTTCTTACCAAGTTCAAGTGAATCAACCTAATCCATTGCTTGCGACAACTGTTCAAGTACAAGACAATTTATGTGCTGGTGATGAAAGTGGATTTGTATTTTTTACAATAAATGGTGGAGATCCACCATATGCTGTCGATGGAGGTAATATTTCAGGCAATCAAGTTTCTTACAGTAATTTGGCTGCTGGAATGTATGATTATGTGATATCAGACGGAAATAACTGTGTCTCGTTTTATTCAGTTGTTATTGATGAACCTACACCTATTGGTTTTATGATAGAAACTCAAACAGAAGTAGGATGTAATGGAGGAAGTGATGGCTCTATTTCATTTGAAATAATAGGAGGCAGTCCTGATTACACAGTTCATTTTCAGAATGATGAAATTCAAGGAAATACATTAGAAAATTTAGGAGCAGGTACATATGAAATTGAAATTATTGATGATGTAGGATGTTCAATTATTGAAGAGTTTATGATTACACAGCCTGAAGAATTAACTTCTAGTGTGGCTGTTAATCAACAAGAGACTTGCTTAAACTCAGCGGATGGGATGGCTAGTGTTTCAATAGAAGGTGGAACAGCACCATTTACAATATTGCTTGATGGAATACAACAATCAGGGTCTATTTTAGAGGGTATTTCTGCTGGAACTCATGATGTAAATATTTTAGATGCCAATAATTGTTCTTCATTGAGTACATTTGAAATTATGGAGGGTTATGAGATAGAGGTATTGGTTTTTGAGACAACTGCTAGTTCTTGTGGCCCGGAAGGTTCAGGTGCGGCAACAATTGTTTCTCAAGGAGGAGAAGGATCAATTACATATTTGATTATTGAAACTGGAGAATTTAATTCGACAGGATTATTTGAAAATTTAGCGGGAGGCCAATATTCTATTCAAGGAACTGATGAAAATGGATGTTCGGATATTGTTGATGTTATAATAGATCAAACATCAAGTAGTCAACTTGAAGTTATACAATCGATTCTATTTATATGTGAAGGTGAAGGAAATGGTTCGATAACGGTTGAACTAGGAAATCCAATGGGAAATCCAATGTATAGTCTAGATAATTCGACTTTTCAAGAAAGCGGATTTTTTGATAACTTGTCTGAAGGAAATTATACTGCATATGCAATTGACGATAATTATTGTTTGGTAACTACAAACTTTACTGTAACTGAGAATCCAGCAATTACTTATGAGTTTAATGCGACGAATCCAATGTGTTTTGGATCGGAAGATGGTTCTATTCAAGTCGAAGCAAATGGAGGTGCTAATGGATTCAATTATACTCTGGATGGAGATGATGATATCAATGAAACTGGAACATTTGAATTCATAGGATCAGGAGAACATTTTATTGTTATTACAGATGAAAATGGCTGTGAAAAAAGTTTTAGTTTTATATTGGATGAACCTGCAGAAATGAATTCAGAAGTAACTTCAAATCCAACGAGTTGTTTTGGAGATTCAGATGGATTTTTAACATTTGAAACATCAAATAATCAAGGCGATGTTGACTACGAAGTAATTGATGAAGATGGAAACTCATATGATTATGAAGCTTTATTTTCAGGAGATTATTCAGTTATAGTTTCCGATGCAAATGGTTGTTCTATTGCTCTTTCTGTAACGGTAGATGACGCTGAGCCTATTTCATTTGAAATACTTGAACAAACACCCGCAAATTGCGACGGTACAATAAGAGGGACTATTTCATTTCAAGCAACTTCTGGTGAATCACCATATTTTTATACTGTAGGACAAAATACAAACGAAACAGGGGAATTCGATAATTTTAATACAGGAACTTACGAGCTTACAATAGTTGATAATACAGGATGTACTAGGGTAGTCGATTTCTTTATTGATCAACTTCCTTCTTTTGAATATGAAATTAGTGCATTATTCAACATTTCCTGTTATGATTCTGCAGACGGCGCCGTAACTATAACAACAGATGGAGCTGGTGTTTTCACATATAATTTAGATGGTGAAATTAATACAACAGGGGAATTCAGTGACTTAATTGCAGGTGAATATCCATTGGAAGTAAATGATGACACAGGATGTATAGTTTATGATACAATAACGATTACAGAGCCAAGTGAGTTATTGATAAATAGTGTAACCCAATCTTCTAATGGTCAAGGATTAGTAAATATTGAAATAGATGCAATAGGGGGTACAGAACCACTGATGTATAGTATTGATGGTATAAATTATCAGGAGTCTTCTTCATTTATTAACCTTCCTGATGGTGATTATACCATCTTTGTAAAAGATGCAAATGATTGTATGTCTACATTTGAAAGCACAATTGTAGATAATGTTTTAACCAATGCACCTACGTTTAATGTATATCCAAATCCATTCTATTCTACTCTTGTAATAAGTCAAATTGAATTCTTTTCAAATCAAGCCCAATTTAATGTGCTCAGTATTGATGGACAATTGATTGATCAGTTTAGCATTACGGATTTTAAAAATGAAAAATACGAGATTGATTTTATTACGTTGCCTAGTGGAATGTATATTATTCAAGTGATAGACGGCAAAAATACAGTTTATAAAAAAGTGGTAAAACAATAGCAAAAGCATGTAATGATGAAGAATTGTTCCAAGTTGATTTTTACTATTTGTTTCATTAAAAAGAAAAGTTGAACGAAAATATTACTTTTACCTCGATTTACTTTTAGATGTTTTGAATGAACGATGCGTAGCAAAATTCGCGGGATAGCGAATTTAGAGAAATGAACTGATCGGGACAACCGATCAGGGTATAGCGTCAAGGCAGTGCTTTTCGAAAAAAAAGAAATAAATGTCGATATAAAATAAAATTAAATAGGAGTCATTAGCTCAGTTGGTTCAGATGAATGAACGATGCGTAGCAAAATTCGCGGGATAGCGAATTTAGAGAAATGAACTGATCGGGACAACCGATCAGGGTATAGCGTCAAGGCAGTGCTTTTCGAAAAAAAAGAAATAAATGTCGATATAAAATAAAATTAAATAGGAGTCATTAGCTCAGTTGGTTCAGAGCACTGCCTTGACAGGGCAGGGGTCACTGGTTCGAATCCAGTATGACTCACTTCAGCAGGAAGCAAATTGTTTCCTGCTTTTTATTTTGGGCTCGAGCAAGATCACCTTAATTTTCTTTTTTGCATACTTTTTCATCAATTGAAAAAGTATGAAGCGAATATACTACCTAGCGAATAGCCCCAAGATTTTTTCATTTTTAAAAGAAATAATACTTCAAATAAAATAAAGCCGTGCTCATTAACTGTTTGAACAATCCGTATTGTCGTTTTTGAGGGAAGCCTTGGACCGAAAAAAACGAAAAGCCTGAAACGCATATTTACTAAAATACCAAGAATAAGCAGAGAGGTAGCTGAGAGTTTTAATGGGCACTAGATTTTTTGCATACTTTTTCATCAATGGAAAAAGTAAGAAGCTAATAAATTAGATAATACTGCATGGCAAATAGCCCCAAGATTTATTCATTTTTTAAAAGAAAAAATACTTCAAATAAAATAAAGCCGTGCTCATTAACTGTTTGAA
>CAYOIL010000021.1:20748-25923 GCA_964403985.1 uncultured Saprospiraceae bacterium | reverse complement strand
TTTTTTACAGGAAGCAAACCAAAGGCATGCCGCAAATCGAGATCTGGTTATGGTAATTGCTGGAAATAGCAAGGGTAAATCTGGTGAAGTAATGGAGATTTTGAAAACAAAATCTCGAGTTATTGTTTCTGGAGTTAATCTCGTTAAGAAACATACAAAAGCAACTCAAGACGAAGAAGGTGGAATAAAGGATGTAGAAGCTGGAATCCATATTTCTAATGTTGCTTTGATTGATCCTAAAAGTGGATCAGCAACTCGTATAGGAAGAAAAGAAGTAGACGGAAAATCTACTCGATATTCAAAAAAATCTGGTGAAATTATTAAGTAATGAGTTACGTTCCACGATTAAAGAAACATTATAAAGAAAAAGTAGCACCAAGCTTACTTGAACAATTTGGTTATAGTACGGTAATGCAAGTTCCGAAACTATTAAAAATTTGTATTAATCAAGGTATAGGTGATGCTACTCAAGACAAGAAACTTGTTGACAATGCCTTAAATGAGATTTCTCTTATTACAGGTCAGAAAGCAGTGCCTACAATGGCTAGAAAGTCTATTTCCAACTTTAAGTTGAGAGAATTCATGCCTATTGGTGCGAGAGTGACTTTACGTGATGAAAGAATGTATGAGTTTCTTGAAAGATTTATCTCAATATCACTTCCACGTGTAAGAGACTTTAGAGGTATATCTGATAAAAGTTTTGATGGAAGAGGAAATTATTCTTTAGGTATTAAAGAACAAATTATCTTCCCTGAAATAAATTTAGATAGAATAAATAAGGTTACAGGTATGGATATTACATTCGTAACCTCAGCTAATACAGATGCTGAAGCACTTGCTCTTTTAAAAGAATTAGGTCTTCCGTTTAAAAATCAAAATAACTAAGATGGCTAGAAAATCAGTAATAGCAAGAGAGGCAAAAAGGCAAAAGTTAGTTGCTAAGTATGCAGACTTAAGAAAACAACTAAAAGAAGAAGGAAGATGGGAAGAGCTTGATAAGCTTCCTAAAAACTCTTCTCCTGTAAGATTACATAATAGATGCCAATTAACAGGTAGACCAAAGGGCTACATGAGAAAGTTTGGAATATGTCGTGTAATGTTTAGAAAAATGGCAAACGAAGGTAAACTCCCAGGAGTTACTAAAGCGAGCTGGTAATTTAATTAAAAAGAGAACAGTAATAAATAATGGCTTTAACCGATCCAATAGCAGACTATCTAACCAGAATCAGAAACGCTCAACAAGCGAATCACAGAATCGTAGAGATACCGTCTTCAAGAATGAAAAGAAGTATGACTGAAATCTTGTATGATCAAGGTTATATTCTTAAGTATAAATTTGAAGATACTGATAACGGTCAAGGAGTAATTAAAATAGCTCTTAAATATGATAAACTTACAAAACAACCAACTATTCAAAAGTTAGGAAGAATTAGTAAGCCAGGTTTAAGAAAATTTGTACCAGTAGGAGAGATTCCTAGAATTATTAATGGGTTAGGAATAGCAATTATGTCTACTTCTAAAGGAGTAATGACTGGTAAGCAAGCAATACAAAATAATGTTGGTGGCGAACTTTTATGTTTCGTTTACTAATAATTTAAAATAAGGAATTATGTCAAGAATAGGAAAATCTCCAATTGAGTTTGATTCAAAAGTAACTTGGGATGTTTCAAAAGGAAACATGGTTACTGTTAAAGGACCTAAGGGAGAATTGAAACAACAAATCGATCCAGATCTAAAACTTGAAATTAATGATGGTGTTGCCGAATTAATTCGACCAACAGATCAGAAAAGACATAGATCAGTTCATGGTTTATACAGAACACTTTTAGCAAATTGTGTAGAAGGAGTAACTAATGGTTATAAAATTGAGCTTGAGCTAATAGGTGTAGGATATAGATGTACTAACACTGGACAAATGTTGGAGCTAATTCTTGGATATTCTCACCCAATCTATTTCGTGGTTCCTGCTGAAGTTAAGCTAGATACTATATCTGAAAAAGGAAAACCGCCAACAGTAGTGTTGGAGTCAATAGATAAGCAGTTAATTGGACAAGTTGCTGCAAAGATTAGAGAATTTAGAAAAGTAGAACCTTACAAAGGAAAAGGTATACGTTTCAAAGGTGAAGTTATTCGCCGTAAAGCTGGTAAAACAGCTGCTAAATAATTAATGTGAATTAGTTTACAATACGAAGTAATGAAAATTTCAAAAGCACAGTCTCGTAAAAGGATAAAAAATAGAATTAGAAAATCACTTAGTGGAACATCTGCTAGGCCAAGATTAGCTGTCTATAGAAGTAATAAAGCAATATATGCTCAATTAATTGACGATGTTAGTTCAATGACATTAGCTTCAGCATCTTCTAAAGAAAATTCTATAGCAGGTTCTGGAACAAAATCTGATCAAGCAAAAGCTGTTGGATCTTTATTAGCTGAAAAAGCAAAAGCTAAGAAAATTGAAACGGTTGTTTTTGATAGAGGTGGATATTTATATCACGGTAGAGTAAAAGCTCTAGCAGAAGGTGCTCGTGAGGGTGGACTTAATTTTTAATCTGATACTTATTTACAATGAGAGATAATAAAAGACAGAACAACAGAGGAAATAAATCTGCTACAGAAAACGAATTAAAAGAAAAGTTAGTTGCGCTAAACAGGGTTGCTAAAGTAACTAAAGGTGGTAGAACCTTTAGCTTTTCTGCAATTGTTGTTGTAGGAGACGGAAATGGTAAAGTTGGTCATGGTTTAGGTAAGGCGAGAGATGTATCTGAGGCAATAAAGAAAGCTGTAGATGATGCTAAAAAAACGATGATTAAATTCCCTCTTATTAATGGAACTATTCCCCATGAGCAGAAAGGTAGGTATGGTGCAGGGAAGATATTCATGAAGCCAGCAGCAGATGGTACAGGTGTAATTGCAGGTGGTGCAATGAGAGCTGTTCTAGAAATTGCAGGTGTACAGAACGTACTAGGTAAGTCTCAAGGCTCTTCTAATCCGCACAATGTTGTAAAAGCAACAGTTGATGGACTTAGTAAATTGCGTGATGCAAAGCTTATAGCTAAGCAAAGAGGCATAACAATGGAAAAATTATTTAACGGTTAATTTCAATTATCATGGCAACAATAAAGATAACTCAAGTAAAAAGTATAATTGATCGTCCTAGAAGGCAAAAAGATACAATGAAGGCTTTAGGTCTGAGAAAAATTAATCATTCAGTTGAAAAAGAAGGTACTCCGCAAATCATGGGAATGGTTGCAAAAGTGAGTCATCTCGTTCAAGTTGAAGAAATTTAGTCTTAAAAATTTAAAGATAAACTAGTTATGAGTTTACATAAATTAACTCCAGCAGAAGGTTCAGTAAAAAGTGAAAAGAGAATTGCTCGTGGGCAAGGTTCAGGAAGAGGTGGTACTTCTACGAGAGGTCACAAAGGTGCAAAATCTAGATCTGGATACAGCAGAAAAAGAGCTTTTGAAGGTGGTCAAATGCCGCTTCAAATGAGATTACCAAAAAGAGGTTTTAAGAATCCAAATAACGTAACTTATGTTGGACTTAATTTAGATTGGTTATCTTCGTATTCAGAAAAATTTAGTGAGACTGAAATTACACCAGCTACATTAGCAGCAAATGGTATAATTAAAAAGTCTGATAAAATTAAAGTTTTAGGTAGAGGTGAATTAACTGCGAAGTTAAATATCACTGCACATGCAATTTCAGAGTCAGCTAAAAGTGCAATTGAAAGTAAAGGTGGCTCTATAACTATAGCATAAATTATAATGGGAAAGTTTATTCAAACTCTTAAGAATATTTGGTCAATTGAAGAATTGCGTAATAGAATAATATTTACTCTTTTTATTCTAGCAGTATATCGTTTTGGCGCGCACGTTGTATTACCTGGTATTTCACCTGAAGTTCTTGCAAATGCTGTAGGTCAAAGAAGTGATACCGATATCTTGGGATTAATTAATATGTTTTCTGGTGGAGCCTTTAATAAAGCATCCATTTTTGCATTGGGTATAATGCCTTACATTACAGCCTCGATTATAATACAATTATTAGGATTCGTTGTTCCTTATTTTCAGAAATTACAACAACAAGAAGGAGAGTCAGGAAGAAAACGGATTAATCAATATACAAGATTTTTAACCCTTCTAATTACAATAGTTCAAGGAACAGCTTATATTGGCTACATAACATCATTAGGTGCTGTTGATCCATCTGTTCCAATGTCACTTTTCTGGACTTCAAGTATTATTATTTTAGCTACAGGTACTTTATTTGCTATGTGGTTAGGTGAAAAAATAACTGATAGAGGAATTGGTAATGGTATATCCCTATTAATAATGGTAGGAATTATCGCTACTTTACCGCAGGCATTTGCTGCAGAAGTTACTTTGTTAGCTGCAAACAATGCATGGTTTACTTTAATTCTAGAAGTTGCTGGATTATTTTTAGTGACTATGGCTACTTTAATGGCAGTTCAAGGAGTTAGAAGAATTCCGATTCAATTTGCCAAAAGAATGATAGGAAGATCATCTGCTAATATTCCTGCTGCTGGAGCAAGAGATTTTATCCCTCTTAAAGTAAATGCGGCTGGAGTAATGCCAATTATATTTGCTCAAGCAATAATGTTTTTGCCAATAACAATAAGTAATAAACTTGGTGGAGGAAACAACGCTTTCTTATCTTCTCTTGCAGATTGGAAATCTGTTCCGTATAATATCATTTTCTTTTTTCTAGTAGTACTATTTACCTATGTATATACAGCACTACTAGTAAATCCTCAACAATATGCTGAGTATTTGAAAAGACAGAATGCATTTATACCAGGTATTAAACCAGGAAAGAATACAGAAGATTATATTGATACTTTAACTACTCGTGTCACTTTGCCAGGATCAATTTTCTTAGGATTTATTTCTATACTACCGGCGATTGTTGGAAGAATGGGAGTTAATGATGGTTTTGCAATTTTCTTTGGTGGAACATCACTTTTGATTATGGTAGGAGTTGCATTAGATACACTTCAGCAGATTGAAAGCTACTTGCTTAGAAGAAAATATGATGGTCTTGTTAAATCTGGGAAATTGAAAGGTCGTAATAGCGGTAGTGGAATGCAAAGTATTGGTGCAGGAATTTAATCTTGTATACTAACTAAATGATTTATTACAAAACACAAGATGA
>CAYOIL010000021.1:0-20738 GCA_964403985.1 uncultured Saprospiraceae bacterium | reverse complement strand
AAATCGAACTAATAAGACAAAATTGTCTTTTAGTCAGTAAAACACTCTCACTTGTTGCAAGTTTAATTAAACCAGGAGTCACTGGTTCTTATTTAGATGCTAAGGCAGAAGAATTCATCAGAGATCACGATGCATTGCCAGGGTTTAAAGGATATAATGATTTTCCATCTACATTATGTATTTCACCTAATGAGTGTGTAGTACATGGAATTCCCTCAGATAAAGAATTTGTTTCAGGAGATATTGTATCTGTTGATTGCGGTGTATATCATAATGATTTTTATGGTGATGCTGCTTTTACTTTTGCTTTAGGAGAAGTTTCAGATGAAGTTTTTGATTTACTTGTTGCGACTAATGAGTCTTTGTACAAAGGAATAGAAATGGCCAAAGTTGGCGGAAGGTTAGGCGATATTGGTTGGGCAATTCAAGATCATACAGAAAAAAGTTTGGGATATGGAGTTGTTAGGGAATTAGTAGGTCATGGTTTAGGTCGGAAATTACATGAAAAGCCTGAAGTTCCAAATTATGGTCGTCGTGGAAAAGGGATTAAATTAAAGCAGGGACTTGTAATTGCAATAGAGCCTATGGTGAATTTAGGTACTAAGTCTGTGTTACCTTCGAAAGACGGTTGGACAATAATTACAAAAGACAATTTGCAAAGTGCTCACTTTGAACATACTATTGCAATTACGAAAGAAGGACCAGATATTTTATCAGACCATTCTTTCATTTTTGAGCAAATAAAAAATAACTCGGAAATAGTAGATATTTCGATAAAAAAGTAGATATTTGCAGTCCGAAAAAAAAAGACGGCTAAACAAGATCTAATTAAACAAGACGGAATCATTGAAGAAGCGCTTTCAAACGCAATGTTCAGGGTGAAGTTAGAGAATGGACATTCTATTGTAGCAACAATATCTGGAAAGATGAGAATGAATTATATTCGAATTTTACCGAGTGACAAAGTTGCTGTGGAAATGTCGCCATATGATTTAACTAGAGGAAGAATTACTTATCGTTATAAGTAATTGATTTTTAATTTATTAAACCTCTATTTCTATAAAGATTATTTTGTTGGCAATATGTCAATATTTAGTATAATATGTTAGAATTGAAAAGGCAAATTGATTTTCTGCTTGAGTAAAAGATAGTGTATAAAATAAATAATAATGAAAGTAAGAGCATCTATAAAGAAGAGATCTGCTGACTGTAAAATCGTTCGCAGAAAAGGAAAACTTTATATAATTAACAAAAAGAACCCTAGGTTTAAGCAAAGACAAGGGTAAACTATAGATTTTTAACTTATGGCAAGGATATCAGGAGTAGATCTTCCAAAAAACAAACGAGGAGAAATAGCACTAACTTACATCTATGGTGTAGGTCTTTCTAGAGCTAAAGAAATATTAGATCGTGTAGGAATTGTTCAGAACACTAAAGTTAGTGATTGGACAGATGATAACGTGAAGCAAATTTCTATACTGCTACAGGATGAATATACAGTTGAAGGTGAACTTAGATCAGAAGTTCAACTAAACATAAAACGTCTTATGGATATAGCATGTTATAGAGGCCTTAGACACAGGAGAGGGTTACCTTTACGTGGTCAAAGAACTCAAACAAATGCTCGTACAAGAAAAGGTAAGAGAAAGACTGTAGCTAATAAGAAAAAAGCAACTAAATAATACATAGGCTAATAATAGTAGACTCATGGCAAAAGATAGAAAAGTTAAAAAAAGAAAAGTTGTTGTTGGCCCTCAAGGTACGGCTCACATTAAAGCATCTTTCAATAATATCATCATTTCTTTGTGTAATAAGCAAGGTCAAGTAATTTCTTGGGCTTCAGCTGGTAAAGCAGGTTTTAGAGGTTCTAAAAAGAATACTCCATATGCTGCACAAGTTGCTGCTGCAGATGCTGCACAAGTAGCTTATGATGCAGGTATGAGGTCAATTGAAGTTTTTGTAAAAGGGCCTGGATCTGGAAGAGAAGCGGCAATTAGAGCTATCGATGGTGCTGGAATTAAAGTAACTAGAATACACGATGTTACACCAATTCCACACAATGGATGTCGTCCTCCAAAGAAAAGAAGAGTTTAATAACAACAATTACACAATTAAGATAGTCATATAATGGCAAGATATACAGGTCCTAAGACAAAAAAAGCAAGAGCATTTGGTGAGGCAATTTATGGCCCAGATAAATCTTTTGATAAGAAAAAGTATGCACCAGGAATGCATGGTAACAATAGAAGAAGACGTCAAAAGTCTGACTACGCTATGCAATTGATGGAAAAGCAGAAAGCTAAATATACTTATGGTGTTCTGGAAAGACAATTCCGAAACCTATTTGAAAAGGCTAGCCGAAAAGGTGGTGTAACTGGTGAAGTTTTACTTCAATTTTTAGAAACTAGATTAGATAATGTTGTATTCCGTTTAGGTATAGCTCCTACTCGTAGAGCAGCTAGACAACTTGTTAGTCATAGACATATTTTAGTAAATGGTACTTTAACAAACATTCCTTCAGCGGCATTAAGACCCGGAGATGTTGTTTCTGTTAGAGGTAAATCTGCTAACAATAATAATATAGTTGAATCTATAAATACAAAATCAGAAGTTAGAAACTTTGGTTGGTTAGAATGGAACAAGGATAGAATGGAGGGAAAAGTATTAGAATTTCCTGTAAGAGATGCCATTCCTGAAAAAATAAATGAGCAGTTAATCGTAGAATTATATTCTAAGTAATCCATTTATTAATCCCATTTATTTGACATTATAAAAATAGCTTAAATGAGTATCCTTAATTTTCAAAAACCGGATAAAATTATATTACAGAAAGCAGATGACTTTGATGGGTCATTTGAATTTCGTCCTTTAGCACAGGGTTTCGGTCAAACTATTGGTAACTCACTTAGAAGGATATTGCTTTCTTCTTTAGAGGGCTATGCAATATCTGCAGTTAGAATAGCTGGCGTAGATCATGAGTTTGCTACTATCAAAGGTGTTGTAGAAGATATGGTTCAAATTATTTTGAACTTAAAGCAAGTTAGGCTTAAAGCAGTTAATGTTTCTGAAGAAAACGTAGAAGAAAAAATATACCTAACAGTTAGTGGTAAAGAAGAATTTCTTGCTGGAGAATTAGCTTCTTCTAATAATATTTTCGAGGTTATGAATCCTGATCATGTTATTTGTAGAATGGAACCATTTGTAAATTTAGAAATAGAACTTACTGTAACGAAAGGAAGAGGTTATGTTCCAGCTTCTGAAAATTTACCTAAAGATGCAGCAATTGGTGTAATACCAGTAGATGCAATTTATACTCCTATTAAAAAAGTAGCATATAAAGTTTCTTCTACTCGTGTAGGTCAGAAAACTGATTATGAACAACTGAATATAGATGTTCAGACTGATGGTACTATCCATCCTGAAGAAGCAATAAAAGAAGCTAGTAGAATCATGATTCAACATCTAATGTTAATCACTGATGAAAATATAACTTTTGATGATGCTTCTACTAGAGAAGATAATGTTGTAGATGAACATATCCTTCACATGAGAAAATTATTGAAAACTTCTCTAGAAGATCTAGACCTTTCAGTTAGAGCTTATAATTGTTTGAAAGCTGCAAAAATTGATAGTCTTGGGGAATTAGTTAGATATGATACTCATGAATTATTGAAATTCAGAAACTTTGGTAAGAAATCATTAGTTGAAATCGAAGAACTACTAGTTCAAAAAGGCCTTACTTTCGGTATGGACCTTTCTAAATATAAGTTAGACGAAGATTAATTGTCAGGTTTTTAAAAACTTAACAATTACATTATAAATAATTGCATTAACCGCGCTGGATACGCTGCGTAGAGTGATGCGAAGTAAATAATTTTAAAATGAGACATAGCAAAAAGTTTAATCACTTAGGTCGTAAAGTAGGACACAGAAAAGCTTTACTTAAGAATCTTACAGTTGCCCTTTTTACACACAAAAGGATTAATACAACTTTGGCAAAAGCTAAAGCTCTTAGAGTTCACGCTGAACCTATTATCACGAAATGTAAAACTAATACTACTCACTCAAGAAGAGTTGTGTTTTCTTACCTTCAAGATAAGGTGGCAGTAAGCGAATTATTTACAGAAATAGCACCAAAAGTTGCTGATAGACCAGGTGGTTATCTTAGAATTATTAAGACTGGATTCAGAAAAGGTGATGGAGCAGAAACTGCAATGATTGAATTTGTCGATTATAACGACGTTTATTCTAATTCAAATACAGGTACTGGTAAAAAGAGAAGATCAAGAAGAGGCGGAAAAAAATCTGCAGCAACTCCTCCAGTTCAATCTAACGAAGAAGAGTAATATACTCATAAAATATATCAGCTGAAAGCTGAATCGATAGGCTATTTCATAAGAAGTAGCCTATTTTTTTTTGTATACTTCTTTTTTATCTAATCCTTGAATTTTGGCGAATAGAGTAATGGACAAATTTTTAACTAGAGTTAAGTACTAAGAAGTTCTTTTGGTTAAATTTATAAAAAGAAATATTTTAAACAATCTAGGTGGATAGAAGGCAAAAAAAAAATGCACCATGGAACTGGAGCATTTCTCTCTGTCTCTTATCCAAAGTTTTTTGCATTATTGTGTATAATGGGTAAGAGGTACCTAAAAATACTATTTTGTTATTCTTTTTTCAACCCAAAGTCAAATATTAACATTTTTTTGATCTAATAATTTTTTCTATCTGTTTCCAACTAGACATATCATTGATTTTGACAACTTGTTAAAAAGCTATATTTAATTTCATTAATAAGTCATTGAAGGTTGATTATCTCTGTTATTTATGATAAATTGCAAATCATATACTAACCCTTAATAAAAGTTGCAATTTTTATTAATCTAAACAATCAAATTTTCAGTTTTATGAAAAAACAATCACTACAAATTTCTTTACTTATCTTTTTTAGCATTTTGCTATTTTCTTGTTCTCAAGAGATTATTAATGTAGAAGAAAAAGTTACCTCTCAAAATGAACTATACACTTTCGATCAAATTAAAGAAGAAGTTGAAAAATCATTAGCTTCTGGAACAACTTTCAATTGGGAAGACCAAAACTCTAAAATGGTTTACAGCGGTGCAATGCTTTCTGACTCATTTATCTCAATTGGTTTTACTATTTCACCAGATTTTGATTTAATATCAAATATTCATTTAATCGATATTAACTCAGAGGAATGGTTAAAAGCTAGAAAAGAAATAGAAGCTATTATCTTAGAATCTGAACAATCATTTTACCAAGACGGTATAACAATGAGAGAGCTTGAGCCATTTGGAAAAGTTGATGTAGTACCCCAAATAATTATTAAAGTACAATCTCTTCATACTATTGAGTTATTGAGAGAGCACCCAAATGTGCGTTTCGTCGAACCTTTAGGCTTTAATATTTCTGATGTCATAGATCTTGAAAGAAGCAGTTCTGGATGTAGTGGAAACCCTAATTATTCAATCAATTCTCAAGATTATACAACATTAGACCCAGGAATTAAATTTCCGTGGAATTTTGCAGAACATAATATTGAACAAGCTTGGGATAATTCAGCAAAAGGAGATAATACTAAAGTTTGTATCATTGATACAGGTGCTAGTTTCAGTCAAGATAACTTAGGAAGTAAATTTAATTCAGGTTATAGTTCTGGTAGGACTGTTGAGAAATACAGTACGAAGTATTCTGGTTCTTGGTGGTGGAGATCATTAGATTCACCTGATGACCCTTGTGGACATGGAACATCTATGGCTGGTAATTCTGCTGCACCTAGAAGTAATGATGGTAACGCAGTGGGCGTAGCTTATCAATCTAACCTAATGAGTATTCGTGCTGTTGAAGACGTGCTTATTTCCAATTCAAACGAAAGAAATGGTGTTCGTGATGCTTTAATCCTTGCTGGAAATAGTAATGTAAAAGTAATTAGTATGTCTATTGGAACACCTTTTTACAGTAGTACAGTTGCTGATGGAGTATATTATGCGTATAACAATCAAAAATTATTGTTTGGTGCTGCTGGAACTTCACTTTCTTGGACTAGTTGGTATCCTGTAATTTTCCCAGCGAATATGAGCCAAGTTAGAGCAGTTACTGGTGTAAAAAACACAAGTACTTTACAAAAATGTACAACTTGTCATGATGGACCGGAAGTTGATTTTGTTATTGTAATGGAACGTTCTTCAGATGAAGATAGACTTAGTTTGTCACTAGCTAGATACAGCAATCAACCTAAGTATGTAGGTGGTTCTTCTACTGCAACAGCAACAACAGCAGGAATAGCAACAATGGTATGGTCCGAGAATCCATCAGCTTCTAGAAATACAGTACTTAATGTGTTGAAAAATGCAACAAGTTTATATCCTAGTAGACATTCAGATCTTGGATGGGGAACATTGGATGCTTTAGAAGCGGTAAATGGTCTTTAGAATAGCTAATTGCTTAATAAAGAATTAAATATTTTGGGTTTAACCCAAAGAAAAATAAAAAGATCACCTATTATTTATAGTAGGTGATCTTTTTGCTTATCTAAATTTTTGCGGAATTGACTACGTAGTTAAGGAACTAAAGAGCGATAAGCAAAACGAGTTTGATAAAACTTACACAATAAAGATTCTATAAGAATAATAAACGCTGTATGAATCAATATAAAATATAAGAAGGTGAATTTTACAAGAATTTTTGATATCATATATTTTCAAAAGGAAAGATTTGCTGGTGAAAAGTCTTTCAACCAAAGGATTTTAGGCAGATGGGAAAATCGTTCTACTAATCAGTTTATTAATCAAGTAGAGAAATTGGCTTGCGGTTTAATCGCACTTAATATTCCCAGTGGATCAAAAATTGGAATCTTTACTTCTTTTGGTTCTACTGACTGGTTTGTTATAGATATTGCTGCAATGATGGCGGGTTTAATTACCGTGCCTATTAACCCAAATTATACTGATGAGGAATTATCTTATTTACTAGCTGAAATAGAACTTAGTTATTGTTTTGTAAATGAAGATTTACTTGCTGATCGACTTCAAAAAAATGGCGTTGAAAAGCAACATCTAATTAGTTTTGGAAATAGTATCCGACATAGTTCTTGGAATGATATTGTAAAAAAAGGAGAGCTAATCACAGAAGAAAAATTAAATCAGAGAAAAAAATCAGTTGATCCCTATGATGTAGCAACTATTATCTACACTTCCGGATCTACAGGCTTACCTAAGGGAGTGATGCTCAGCCATGATAATATTATCTCTAACGTAAAATCTATTATTCCTCTTTTACCAGTAAATTATAGACATAAGGTAGCAAGCTTTTTACCCTTGAGCCACATATTTGAGAGAATGGTTATCTACACGTACATGACTGTTGGAGCAAATATTTATTTTATCCAGAATCCGAAAGAACTCCTTAAACGAATTCAAGATATTAAACCTGATTATATTACTTCAGTCCCCAGAATTCTTGAAAAGGTTCATAACGAGATAAATCTGCGGATCAAAAAGAAAAATAAATTAGTGAGGGGAATGGTTCGATATGCAATGAAAATAGGAGAAAAAGAACACAAAAGCCTATTAGTTAAAATTAGAAATTCAATTTCGCTTAGAGTTGCTGATTTTCTTGTGTATAGAAGGTGGAGAAATGTCATGGGTGGTAACATAAAAGGGATAATTGTAGGAGCAGCCTCTATGCCGAGACATATTGCTAGATTATACAGTACAGCTGGGATTCCTGTAAAAGAAGGTTACGGGCTTACAGAAACAAGTCCAGTTGTTAGCTTTAATCGTTTTGAAGCAGGTGGAACAAAATTTGGATCTGTGGGAATTCCAATACCTGGAGTCCATGTTAAAATACAAAAAGAAGACGGTGATGATATAGGAGAAATTCTAGTAAAAGGCCCAAATGTGATGAAAGGTTATTTTAAAAAGCCTGAACTTACAAGTGAGAAAATAGATAAAGATGGTTGGTTTCACACTGGAGATATTGGGTATTTTAAAGATCGTTTCTTGTATATATCCGATAGAAAAAAGAATATAATCAAGACCTCAGCTGGACAATACATTTTCCCTCAAAAAATTGAGTCGACCCTAAAGTCTCATGAAGCAATAGATCAAGTAATGACAATAGGCTTTAAAAGACCATATCTTTCTGCCCTTATTATACCTGATTTTAAGTATTTAAAAAGGTGGTGTTTTGAGAAAAATATTCACTGGACTGCCGACCTTTACATGATTGAAAATGATAGAGTTAAAAAATATTTTGATGAAGCAATTGAAGAGATTAATAGTACATTGAAGACTCATGAAAAAATCCGAGGATATAGATTGTTGGCCGAAGAATGGTCAGTAGAATCTGAAGAATACACACCAACATTGAAATTCAGAAGATCATTTATTATCGAAAAGTATAAAAAGTTAATAGATGGGATTTATCAATAATTACCATTCTTCTGGTCCATTTGTTAATTTTAATTCCTTTGTTGTTTCAGATCTTATTTCTGCCAGTAAGTCTGGATGGTCTTTCAATTTATAGCCATAAGACGGAATCATTTCTTTTATTATGTTTTTCCATTCCTCTGAAGTTGAATTTTCTGGAAAGACTTTGTTTAGTAAATCAAGCATAATTGAAACAGATGTACTAGCGCCTGGAGAAGCACCAAGCAAGGCTGCTACTGTTCCTGTTTTGTCCGATACTATTTCAGTACCAAATTGCAATTTACCTCCAGTTTTTTCGTCTTTCTTAATAATTTGAACTCGTTGTCCTGCAATTTCCAAATCCCAATCTTCAATTTTTGCCTCAGGGAAATACTGTTTTAGCATTAAAAATCTATCTTTTTTAGATAAGCTAACTTGTTTAATTAAGTACTTAGTCAGATCGAAATTTTTATATCCAGCTGATAGTAAAGGCCATACGTTGTGAGGTTCAACGCTCAGAAATAGATCGCGATATGATCCATTTTTGAGGAATTTAGTGCTAAATCCAGCATATGGACCAAAAAGTAAACATCTCTTGCCGTCAATAATCCTTGTATCCAAATGTGGGACGGACATAGGAGGAGAACCTACTTCTGCTTTGCCGTACACTTTTGCCTCATGCTGCTTTATTACTTCTGGGTTATTACATCTTAACCATTGACCGCTTACTGGAAAACCTCCATAACCTCTTGCTTCTGGTATATCCGTTTTTTCAAGTAGTTTTAAAGCTCCACCGCCAGCACCAATAAACACAAAGTCAGCCAAAGTTTCTGTTTTGGTTTTGTCTTCAATAAACTTGCCTTTTACTTTCCACTTGTTGCCCTTCTTTTTAATTGATCGAATCTCACAACCCAAATGAACAGTGCAGTTCTCAGAGTTTGCCAAGTAATTAATCATACCTTTTGTTAATTCTCCAAAGTTAACATCTGTACCTAAAGCCATTTTTGTTGCTGCTAACTTTTGATCTTTTGATCTGCCGTTAATAATTAATGGAATCCAGTTTTTGATTTCTTCATAGTTTTCCGAATAGAGCATGTCCGAAAATAGAGGGTTCGAAATCATAGAAGAGTATCTTTTATTCAAGAAATCAACATTTTTCTCTCCCCATACAAAACTCATATGGTCTATGTCATTTATGAATGATTTATTCGGGTCTAGAATTGAATTCTTTTTTAAGTAAGTCCAGAATTGCTTACTTACTTCAAATTGTTCAGCAATTTTGTTTGCTTTGCTTAGATCTACTTCTCCATCTTCCTTTATAGGGGTGTAATTTAACTCACAAAAAGAGGAATGACCAGTTCCTGCATTATTCCAAGCAGCAGAACTTTCGATAGCAACTTTTGGCATTCTTTCGTAAATGGTTATGTAACTTTTTGGCAATAATTTTTTCAAGAATATACCTAAAGTTGCACTCATAATTCCAGCTCCTACAAGCACGATTTTTTGAGGTGAATTTTCAATATTCATAGATGTTTTCTTAGAATTTATTTTGGGTTAAACCCAAAATTAAATATATGGTAATTCAATTGATTTTAGTTTAAAATACACTTTCGATTTATTCATTCAACATCAGAAAATTAGCATTTTGTTAAAAGCCTAAAATTGAACTTATAAGGAATATAATGAATCATTGGGTTATTTTGAAAAAGCTGTATTAATGTAAAAAAAATTAAGTGCTACTAACTTTATAGATTGTTGAAATACAGTAATTTGTAGAGGTTTTTTTGTATTATTAATTTCACATATATGAAATGTTGCCATTAAAAAAACAAATGAAATACTTGATTTATCTAAAACTATATTCAAGTATTTATACTCGTTATTTCGTAGACTTTACAGAGTATTTTTGAGAAACCTAAAAAATTAAATATGAAAGGAACAATAAAATTTTCAGAAATACCTAAGCTTCAGGATGGATGGGAAAAAGGATCTCCAATAAATAACCCTTCTAATGTATGGAAAATATGGGATGAAAATACTTATTACCTATGGGGAGCAAATCACCATAATATTACAGGAATAGCTATAGGTAAAAGTTTAAAAGGGGGAGGAATGGCAGGCGTAGACCAGGGACCGACTCGAGGCCTTGCTCATCCACATTATATTGGAGTTAATACTATGGAATATGTTTATGCATCAGATAATGACACAGTATTTATAGAACTTACAAAATTGGTTAATTCAGGAAAAGACGTTGTAGTACCGATTTTTCATGACAGTAATGCTCCCTCAAGAGTCTATAAGTATTCTTTAGGAACTGGAATAGGCCATTATGTTCAAAACTGGGCTGACATTCAAAAGCACATTTTTCAATTATTATTGCAATTATGTAAAGTAGCTGAAAGTGTTGATTTTCCAGTAGGTATTTACTGGCCAGATTTTAGAAATGATAATGGTTTGCCACATTATCCTATTACTTCGCTTGACGATATTCAAAGCATAATTGATGCTTTAAATGAATAAAGGAATTTGTCGGTAAATCAAAATGTAATTTTAAAGAATAATCATCTATATATACTAGTTATGTATGGATGATTTTTTTTGTTTTTCGTCTTTTTATTTGGGGTTAAACCCAAAATAAAAAATAACCCAATTCCTTAGATAAGAGGAATACAATCAAACTTGAAGATTTATTTTCACTGTTTCTTATTATGCTATAGGATTATTAAAAACCTTTTTACAAAAAGGTTGATGGAACTAAAGATATTCTTTCAGATTAAACGAGCAATCAACTAAAATTTTACTATTAATTTTGTTTGTCGCAATACATATTATGATACTTCGAAATTAGCACTATAGTTTTGAAAACAATAGTCTACTATTTGAACTTTAAGTAGGTACAAATAACATTTATAATTGGCATTCATAGGTGTAATTATAGTAATTCCAAGAATTGGATAATTGATTTTGAGAAACAACTCATTGTACTTGAGTAGAAATTGAAAAAATATAATAGTAGTTTTGCTGTTTTTATTGATAGCAATACTATCAAATTCATAAAATCTATTATCTTTGCGGAACAAAACCACTTTTATATGGCTAAAGCGATTTATTTCAGACCCATGCGAAGACTTCGAAGACTTCTTCAAGTTGATAAAAAGGATATTTATCAGGTTTATATATATGCACTTTTAAATGGATTAGTAAACCTTTCTCTTCCTTTAGGAATTCAAGCAATCATTAATTTAATTCAGGGTGGTGAGATGTCTACTGCTTGGATGGTATTAGTAGGCTTTGTTCTACTAGGTATTGCATTAACTGGAGTATTTCAATTGTTGCAACTTAGAATTGTAGAGAATATAGCTCAGAAAATCTTTAGTCGAGCTTCCTTTGAATTTGCATATCGAATACCAAGAATTAGATATAAATCACTTCACGAATATTATGCACCTGAACTTGCGAATCGATTTTTTGACACATTAACTATTCAGAAAGGCTTACCTAAAATTTTAATTGATTTTTCATTGGCTTTTTTCCAGATAATATTCGGTTTAATAGTACTTAGTTTATATCATCCATTCTTCATATTGTTCGGCGTTTTATTGATTGCAGTGATTTATTCCATAATGATAATTACAGGTCCGCAAGGATTAAAAACTAGTTTGGAAGAGTCGAAATATAAGTATAAAGTAGCTTTCTGGTTAGAAGAGATTGCAAGAACCAAGTTATCTTTTAAAGTAGTACATAAGCCGGAAATTTCACTCTCTAAAACGAATGATACTGTTTCTAGTTATTTAAATTCAAGAGAAGGACATTTTCGGGTTTTGATTATGCAGTTTTTGAATTTAATAGGATTTAAAGTTCTTATTGCAGCAGGTTTATTGATCATAGGAAGTATTTTAGTTTTTGAACAGCAGATGAATATTGGCCAATTTGTTGCAGCAGAAATCATAATAATATTAATCATTAACAGTGTTGAAAAGTTAATAAGATCCTTAGATTCTATTTATGATGTTTTAACTGCCTTAGAAAAGATAGGATATGTAACTGATATGGAATTAGACGACAATAGTGGAATTGTTCTAGAACAACCAAAGAATTTGGGTTTATCAGTCAACGATTTGAAATTCCATTATCCAGATTCAGAAGAGTTTATTCTAAACAATGTCAATTTTAATATTCCGCCTGGTAAATCTACAGTAATTATGGGAAGCTCAGGTTCAGGAAAATCTACTTTATTAACCTTACTTTCTGGAATTAATGATCCCTCTCAAGGGGTGATAAGCTTTAATGGTTTGGCACTGAATTCCTTAGACTTTAATGAGTTGCGGAGTCATATTGGTTTTGCATTGAGCAATAATCAAATATTTTATGCTTCCTTGATGGAAAATATTACAATGGGAAGAGAAGGAATAACTACGAACGATGTAATAAAAGCTATTGAAATGGTAAATCTCGAATCTTTTATTCAGTCTTTACCCAATGGTTTTAATACACAGTTGGACCCTGAAGCAAGCAGAATTCCTCGTTCAGCTGCCAATAAAATCATACTTGCTAGAGCAATTGTTAATTCCCCTAAATTATTGATTTTGGAAGATCCACTCGATCATGTTCCGCATTTAGAAAAAGAAATCATTATTCAAAAATTAACAAATGAAGCTGAACCATGGTCCATTTTAGTAACTGCAGTTGATGAGTTGTGGTCGAAATATATCGATAGATATATAATTATGGATAAAGGAACAATTATTAAGGACAATATAAATTCTATATAATGTTGAATATTAGTACAAATACAATTGTCGATAAAGTCGAAATTAAAAAGTATTCTTCATGGGATATGCTTGAAAAAAGGTCGGTAGCGAAAGGCTTAATAAGAACTATTGCAGTATTATTAATAATAGCTGTGCTTTCACTCTTTTTACCTTGGACACAGAATATTCGAAGTAAAGGATATGTAACTACTTTACGTCCTGAGCAAAGACCTCAAGCTGTCCAATCTTTGATCGGAGGACGAATAGAAGAGTGGTATGTAATGGAAGGCCAAGAAGTTATGGCCGGTGATACATTATTAAAAATATCAGAGTCCAAACAAGATTACTTCGATCCTCAACTCCTTGATAATACGCAATCTCAAATAATTGCCAAAGGAGAGTCAGTAAAGGCATATGAGCTAAAAGCACGCTCACTGGAATCTCAATATACTGCACTTCTTGAAAGTCAGAAAATTAAAATCGAACAGAATTCAATTAAAATGAAGCAAGTTCTATTGAAAATAGAAAGTGATAGTTTGGATTTAGTAGCAGCACAAACGAAATTGGATATTGCAAATAATCAGTTGGTTCGAATTCAGTCTTTATATGATGATGGAATCAAATCATTAACTGATTTGGAAGCTAAAAGACTATCAGTTCGACAATCAGAAGCTAAGTTATTGGCCTTGTCTAACAAGATCAATACTCATCGAAATGAGTTACAGAATTTGAAAGCCAATATTACTGCAATAACCAATGATTACAATGATAAATTATCGAAATCCAGATCTGATAAAATGTCAGCAATATCTAATAAATATAACGCTGATGCGACTAAGAACAAATTAGAATCTAGTTATAATGCATATAGTCAGAGACAGAAAAATTACTATATAACAGCTCCAGTTCAAGGCTTAATTACTAAAGCCGTAAAAGGAGGGATAGGTGAGTTAATAAAAGAGGGGGAAGACATAGTTACTGTAATTCCTACTGTTTATCAGTTAGCTGTTGAAATGTATGTTGAGCCCAGAGATATGCCTTTATTAAAGAAAGGTCAAATTGTTCGAGTGCAATTTGATGGATGGCCCGCTATTGTATTTAGTGGTTGGCCGAATAGTTCTTATGGGACTTTTGCTGGGAAAGTATTTGCGATAGATAATTATATTAGTAAAAATGGAAAATACAGAATAATGGTGGCAGAATCTGATGAAGATTCACTATGGCCAAGAGAGGTGAGAGTTGGAGGAGGAGCAAATACAATTACCTTATTGAATGATGTAAAAGTTGGATATGAATTATGGCGTCAATTAAATGGTTTCCCTCCAGACTATTACGATAAGGAAAAAGAAGAATCAGTGAAGGTCAAAGTACCATTGAGAAAAATAAAATAACCGATGAAATTTTATAGTAGAAAACTAATAAAGCCAGAAGATCTCAACGGGAATAATACATTATTCGGGGGATCTTTATTGAGATGGATTGATGAAGAGGCATTTATATATGCTACTACACGATTAAGAAGTTCTCAAGTAGTGACAAAATATATGTCAGAAATTGATTTCATAAGTTCAGCGAGGCAAGGTGATGTTATAGAGCTTGGGATGGAATTGGTTTCGGTAGGAAGGACGAGTATTACATTGCGTTGTTTGGTAAGGAATTTGTTTAGTCAAAAAAAAATAATTACGATAGAGAAAATCGTTTTTGTTCAAGTAGATGAGAGCGAAAAGCCAGTACCTCATGGTGTCACATTGGAAGATATTCAACAAAGATCTAAATTGGGAGAATGAGAAAATGTCTTAGTTTATTAGTGCTAATTTTTTGTGTTGTTCTTGGTAAATCCCAAGACACAGTTCTTTCTATGCAAGAATACATAGATCAGGTTATGCGGCATCATCCTGTCATGTATAAAGCGGATTTACTAAGAGAAGCTGCAATTGCACAAAAGCGAATGGCAAGGGGTGGGTTTGACCCAAAACTAGAAGCAGAGTGGGATCAAAAGCGGTTTAAGGATACGAATTATTATTCTCTCGGAGGAGGTAAGTTAAAGGTGCCGACTTGGTTTGGGGTAGAATTGGAAGCTGGATATAAGCAAGCGAGTGGAGATTTTTTGGATGCCAGTGATTTCCTTCCAAGTAGAGGTTTGTGGAATGCAGGAATTAGTGTTCCCTTAGGAAAAGGGTTTATGATTGATGAAAGAAGAGCAGATTTAAAGAGTGCGGATATTATGATAAATATGACGGAGCAAGAGCGGATAATCAAAAGGAATGAAGTATTATTTGATGCGATGATGACTTATGTTTCATGGCAGCAAGCGGAGGCCTATTTGAGAATTGCAGAAGAAGGTGTTTTATTAGCAAAAGATCGACTAGATGCAATGCGTTCGAGCTTTGAGGAAGGGGACAAGCCAGCGGTTGATACGTTGGAGGCACAGATATCATTGCGAGTAAGAGAGGCGGAACTTTTAAAGGCAGAGCAAGCGCTGGAAAATGTGAGAATTAACATAGAGAATTATTTGTGGGTAGAGGGCTTTGTTCCGTTGGAAATGGATGGCAATGTGCGTGCGGAAGAGTTAATAGACGATCGTTTTCAAGTAGGGATAAATTCTATCCAATTACAGAGTGAGCAGCTAATTGCAAAGCATCCAGAGTTATTGATGTATGGATTTAAGGTGGAAGGCTTAGGAGTGGATAGAAGATTAGCGAGAGAGGAGTTGAAACCTGACTTACGTTTGGATTATAATCCTTTAGTTGGCTTAGGAACGAACTCGTTAGTAGGGACTTTTAATCCTGCTGATTACATGCTAGGTGTTTCTTTTAATTATCCTATAGTTCAACGAAAACAGAGGGGAAAACTGGATCTTATTGATGTCAAATTAAAGGATACAGAAATTGACCTTGTTTTAAAAAACCAACTGATTAGAACGAAACTAAGAAATTTCGAAAATAATATCAATCAATCTATAGCTCAAAGAGTTATTTTCGAAAGCATGGTTTTCGATTACTCCAGATTATTGTCAGCAGAAAGAAGGAAATTCGATATTGGTGAAAGTTCCATATTCCTTATAAATTCAAGGGAAATAAAGTACCTTGAAAGCAGGTATAAAAGTGTTGAAGCTTCAACTAAAGTATTGAGTAATCAATTAAAGTATATGTTTGTTCTTGGTGTAATGGATGAAATCGTTTCTGTTATCAACTAGATTCTAAAATAATTGAGATTCAAAGACTATCACTAGTATAAGGACTATCCATTTCCTTCACTAAAAATATAGACATTCGTTACCCACTTATCGGCGTCAACATCATATTCAAACACTGTCATTTCTTTACCAATTATAGTATATGTGGGAATCATTTCACCAGATACATTTTTCATAATAATATGGTAAGTTAAAAATTCAGGCATCTGAATTTCTTTAACTTCTCCTACTGTTTGACATTCTTTCTCACAATATTCGAGGATGTAAGAATCCTCATTTTTCTTAAGATTGTAACTTAACTTGTTATTATCTTTTCTCATATATAGACCGACTAATTTTTCAGCTGAAACTGTTGTAGGAAAGCTTTCTCTTTCAGTTGCTGAAATTTCATTTCCGCTCAATATCCATTTCCCTTCTTCATTTTTATCAAAAAATAAATTGGTAAAACTTGAAGTAATTTTATCGAAAGAATCATACAGTTGAACAGATACATTAGCCATGTTATCTTCAATATCAAAACTATGAATAATAATTTTTTCAGAAGCATATACTGCCTTAAATAAAGGATCAATGTAAGGCCTTAAATTCGTACTTTCTTCAGATGCTTTTTGGTTCTCAACAGTATTTACAAGTTTTTCTTTGAAAGACTTATCTAAATAGTCCATTTTAGACAGGACAGCTGAAAGTGTATTAACATATTGACTTTTGTTTGTAACAAATACTTCCATGTCGAGATCATACATACCCATTATTGAGGAATAGTCTGTATTAAGTTTGGAAATTATAGAGGTAAGTTGTTTTTTATCGTCACTCATAGTTTTTGGTTTAGTGATTTTGGTAGTCGATGTTTCGGATTCTTTACAAGCGTAAAGAGGAATGCATAAAAATAGAATTACAATGAAAAGGAGGATTTCATTATTGAATACTTTTTTTAAAGATTGGAGGTAAAGATTCATTTGTTAGCTTGAAAGGTTATCAGAAAAAACCAGTACATTTTTACAAAAGCAATTGAAATTGTATTCGGTTATGAAACTGCATAAAGATCAATATTTCATCGGAATTTTATAGGGTAGTGTACCAATGCATTTATACATTCACAAAATTTTTTGATTTTATTGCATATTCATTCTTTCTTAAGAATCACAAGTGCTTAATTCGACTTAAAGTTAAAGAACCTTTGGGCTTAAAGCCCAAAAATAAGGAGACAAATATGATATTTTTAAAAGTTTGGCTTTAATTTATTGCCATCTGTATATATGATACGTTCCATTACTATAGCCTGAGGCTACGATCATGCTTCTTTGCTTGAAATCCGATACCCACTGACTTCCATTCCACATAGCAATGTGACCATGAACATGTCCAGGAACTGCATCAAAAACAACAATATCTCCAGGAATATATGAACTCGTTTCTATCTCAGTAAACCCAATACTTGGAAGGAAAGAAACATATCCTTTTGCCGAACCAGGTCGACCTGCAGTAGATAATCCTCCTGCTTCCATTGCCTGTCTTACATATCTTGCACAATATCCAATTGATCTTGGTTCTGCCGAAGAGTTAAGATGTGCAACTGCTGCATTAATATCCCAACCTTCTTTATTCGCTCCACCTGGTGTTCCTCCAGTTCCGGAATCAGTATCTCTTTCTGGAGAAGTACTTAAGAAACTTCCGTGCACCCATTCGCCATCACCGATTCTTGCCCAGTCTCCTTCTCTTGCATAAATATCAACACTTGCTCCAGACGGAAGACTTCCTATTTTTTCATTTTCTGTCCCTGGTCCACTCCTTACATTTAATGAATTCCTAGCCGTAACTGTAGCTTGTTCCGTTGCAGCTTCTTCGCCACCCGACTGATCTACATAATTTCCATGAACCCATTGATTATCTCCTATTCTTAGCCAGTCACCATCACTTTCATAAATATCTAATTGGCTACCATTATCAAGTGCATCAACTTTTCCAAAACTTGTTCCTGCACCACTTCTAACATTTAATTTACTCGCTGTCACAGTTCCACTACCAGTAGGGCCAGCAGGCTGAGCGTTTTGATTCAATGTTTGATTTACATATCCACCATGTACCCATTGACCTTCGCCAATCATTAACCAATCTCCCTCGATCTGATGAATAGTTACTGAAGCACCACTATTTAATTTGCCTACAATTGGGTTTCCTGATCCAGGCCCCGAACGCACATTTAATCTAGAAGCAGTAACTGTTCCTGTTCCCATGGAGCCTTCCGGATCGCTAGTGGTTGGAGTGTCAGTTGTTCCACCACCTGTAAGTGGTCCCGGTCTATCTGGTGCTGAATCTAAGGAAACAAAATTTCCTCCGTTCGCTGCATATAATTGTCTTAATTGGGCCGTTGAAAGGCCAAAAGTCATTTGGAAATGTGGTTTATCAACAAATCCAGACCAATCACCTCCCCATTCCCAACCTAAGGATCTCCCTATTCTTCCAAACTCTTCCCAAGGTCCGTTCCAGTTAGCTTGTCTTCCATCAATTTCTACAATATCAATAGCTAATCCAAAGTTGTGATAACTTTGTCCACCTCTTGCATTTGTTACTTTTCCACCTGGAGCAGTTCTTCCTTTTGCATATAATTCATCTTGCTCAGCGTATGTTCTTAATCCAGAAGTTACCCGTACTGTTTTACCTAGTTCTGATTGGATTTGATTTACAAAAGCGTAAGCATATTGTTTGACAGAAGGATGAATACCTTCGATTCTCCTATTGGTATGAGAATCCCAAGTTGCACCTGTATTTAGATTTGTTTGTTGTCCTTCATTTTGTTGACCTTCGCCTTCTGTTCCTTGTTGGGTCTGACCACCGCCAGTAATAGGTCGTGTGTAATTTCCATTTACAGCATCTTGCATAAATTGATTACGTCTATTAAAACGATCAAGTGGCACATTGTAGGTATCTACCCAGTAACCTCTATCTGCCATAAGTGTAGTAAGACCTTGTAGGTCATTATTTACCATTAATGGTTGGATTCTTTGTCTAGTTCTAGGGTGATAATCACCTCGATATCTTAGGTCAACAACTAGTTCCATAATTGCTGGATGCAAGTTTTCCAAATCAGTTTCACCATATCTAGATTCAACATCACTTTTAGTTGTAATCCGAATGACATCATTTTTTAATTCTTGATAGACTATTTGGAATAGCATTTTTTGTTGGTCATGGGTAATAACACCAACTCTTTCTTTATTATTTCGAACGTACTGAGCAGCTTGATTTCCTTTTAATCCTGCTGCTTGGACGAGGATAGCGATTTTAGATGCATCGAATCCAGAAGCTTGAAGATGATTTCGTATTTCTTCTTGAGATCTATTTCCCATGTCATAACCTCTCCCCATTGTAACTCCACTATCTCCTACAGGCGGATAATGAATTGTTCTTGTAAAAAACCTTGAATTCGGATCATCATTTCCTTCTGCATCAAAAGTAATTTGCCCTTCATTTACCTGAAGAGGATCTTCTTCAGCTTGTCCTTCTCCCTGACCCCCATTAGCATAAGTCGGAGGAGTTAAGGCAACTCCTTGACTACCACCTGTATTGGCAGCGCTTTGTTGTTTTACAGCTTGATTATCCGGTTCGTGTTCTTTAGACATATGTATTCAATAATGAAAGAATTCTCTTTCTATGAGTAATAGTTAGGGCTTGGTTCTTTTTCCTATCAGGAAAGGGTGTGTAAAGTGTATTTGTAAAGTGTATTTGTAAAGTAAGTGCATCTAATATCGAATAAATGCATTATAATGTCAAGGTTTGGCGGATGAAAAATTATTATTTTTTGGGTTAAACCCAAAATTTTAATAGGTGTTTCATGAAGTGAGTGGTGGAATAAGTGGGAAAGAAAAGAATTTATTATAATAAAAAAGACAACAAAAAAATAGAAGTGCTTAAATTACTTCAATTATATATTTTTTCAAATTAAAATTAATCCATTGCTTTATAAGCTCTTATATATGAAAGTTAGAATGAAGTATAAAAATATATTACTTTTCTTAGTTAAAAGGCTATAATTTATAAATGATATTATTACATTTGCGTCGCTTTAGAAGTAAAGTATAATCAGAAAGTTTGTTATTTCTGAAAATAAATAAAGTAACTACTAAAAATAAAGTTGGTCTGGTAGTTCAGCTGGTTATGATGAACGACTGGTCCGAAGGAATCGAATGAAAGATTTCATTCGATAAGGAGAGAACCACAAACAACGGCTTGTGGAGTGTTTGGCGCAGGTATTCTAACCTGTATATGCGCCAACAAAGAATAAAAGTAACTACTAAAAATAAAGTTGGTCTGGTAGTTCAGCTGGTTAGAATACCTGCCTGTCACGCAGGGGGTCGCGGG
>CAYOIL010000020.1:0-26169 GCA_964403985.1 uncultured Saprospiraceae bacterium | reverse complement strand
CACCTACATAATCCGGGTTACTTGCCGAGTATGTAACCAATAAATTTCCAGTAGAAAGAATCGACATACTGTAAATAGCATGATTTGATACTGATTTTGCCCAAATCTTTTTTCCATTTTCATCTAGCTTTATAAGGATTGAGATATCAGATTCATAGAAATTTACATAACTATTTTCAAAGTCATCAATCAACAATTTTTGTATTGATATCCCATATTTAGGTAATTTTAGCACATATTTAATATCATTTTGATCATTAATTCTAATTAAATATTCATTTAATAGGTTACCAAAAACAAAGGACATATCATTTCCTGGATGAGCATATATCTCCTTGATAGAGTTTGAAATATCTTTTTCAAAGGGAACATTTAGTTGTATTGATTTAGTAATCTTTCCTTCGTTATCTAGATGCCCTATAATTGGAATCGAGTTTATAATTACGCGTAATTTACCTGTAAACACTTGATTTCCATTCCCTAAATCTTCTATGCAATCAATAGAAATATTTTTGTTAGAAATAGAATCAAAAACTGCAATTTGATAGGTTTCTTGTGCATTAAAATAAAAAGAAAAGAAAATAAGAAAAAGTACTAAATAGTTTTTCATGTATTAAAATTAACCTTGCTAAGATATAATTTTACTTTTGCATGCAATTAACTGTAACAAGAATTTTATGATAAATAATGTAGCCGTTCTTATTCCTTTTTACAATGGAGATCCGTTCATTGAGCGATGCATTACAAGTTTGACATGTGATCATAAAGATATATGGATAATTGATAACTCAGAAATTTCTTCTAGTCTGATCGCGGAAAAGTACCTTGCCTTGAATCATATTATTACCAAAGAGAAAAAACTTGGTTTTGGAAAGGCGGTGAATCTCGGTTTGAAAGAATTGACGACAGCTGGATATTCTTCGGTAATTATCCTTAATCAGGACGCATATTTCAAAGAAGGGCATTTTGAAATCTTTTCTCTAGCTGTTGAAAATAATAGAAATCAATTTATTTGCCCACTTCTATATTCTGAAGGCTTTAATAATATTATTCCATTCATAAAAGAAAGATATTTTAGAGATGGAATTCCAACAATAGAAAGTTCTATTGAAGATTATGTAGGCGTTGTAATAGGTGTTTCTTTGTCTCTCATTAATTCTTTAGGAGGTTTCGACGAACAGTTTTTTATGTATTTCGAGGAGAATGATCTTTTCAAACGGGCTCCAAAAGAAAGACCAATATTACTTATTCCAAAAGTGCATGTTGCTCATCGAAATAAAGAAGAAAAGATGAAAGGTGAGGAGTTGGATTGGTTTTACAGAAGTGAACTGTATTATGCCAAGAAGCATCTTTCAATATCTAGATATTATTTTTTAAAGCTTAAGTATCACTTACGAAAGCTGGTAAAATAAAAAAAGTATACTAAAAATAAATTTAGCATACTTTAGTGATATGTTTTTAAACAAGTTTAATTTAAAACTTGATGTTATTTTTTATATTGTTTATTAAGTTTTCGGAGCAGGTGCTACGTTTAACTTTCGTTTTCAAAAGATTGCGAAATTCAGACGCTCTTTCTAAAAGTTCGGTGTATTCAGGATTGGAGTTTGCAGCATTTACAAAGTCAGTAGATTCCTCTGTTGTAAGTGCATTGTCAAGGTATAAATCGATTTTCTGTCGAAAATCTTCCATTTGTTCTGGACTTCTCATAAGGTAAAATTGAAAGTAAAGTAATAAGCTATATATATAATTAGTATTAAAATTTAATCTATATCCGCCATAATCACTTATAGTGGATGATAAAATAAAAACATTAAGCTAGCAAAGCTCTTTGTTCCTATTCCTCCTCAGATTTTGATTTTCTTTTCTGTCCACGTATGTCTGTATAACCTTGCGATTTTGCATACGTCTTCAATTTCTCTTTAAGAATATTACGTGCTCTGAATAATCTAGATCTCACTGTACCGATAGGTACATCAATGATCTTAGAAATTTCTTCGTACGTAAATCCTTCTACGTCACATAGTAAAATAACTGTTCTAAAATCAATAGGTAAATTATTGATTTCGGTAGTTATTTCATCTCCCATGATGTTTTGAAAGATTTCTTGCCGCAGATCGAGATAATTTGTTTTACTCTTATCGTCTGTATCGTGATAAGATATAATTTCCTCGAAGTCAACCTTCGTTGGCTGCTTTACTTTCTTCCTGTATTGGTTAATGTAAGCGTTTTTCAAAATCTTAAACAACCAAGCTTTCGCATTAGTTCCCTCCTGATACTTATCTATGAATCTAAATGCTTTCAAATAGGTCTCTTGAACTAAATCTTCTGCATCATCATCATCGAAGGTAAGGTGATAGGCAAAGGTTTTCAGGGCATCCATGTGTGGTAGGAGCTCTGTTTCAAAAACTTTTAGTTCGTTTTCTGTTTTTATTTTAGCCAAGTCAGTTTTTTTTTTGCAAAATAAGAAAATTATATGGACACCGTTTTGCGAAATGGTCCAAAATTTAACATCTCTCCCTTATCCTATTAACACTTCTATAAAGTCACTAGGGTCTAAGTATTGTTCAGCTGTCGCTTTTAATTCCTTCGCATCTATATTTACAAAGGTCTGTATAGTTCTTTCCAAGTCTTCTTCTTTTTCTCCGTTTAAAATTGCAGATTTTACAATTCGTATAGATTGAAACGGTCCATCAACCGCTGTTAGTAGGTTGCCCAACATATAATTCCTATTCATCTCCAGTTCTTCTTTACTTATTTCCTTTTCCCTTAATAGACGCATCTCTTTATATATTTCCTCTATTGTTGGTTCTATAAGTTCTGGACTGACTTCTGTACTAATATAATAATAGCCTTGAAATAACATCGTGTCCAATGAACTGAAAATATTATAGGTATAGCCTTTTTCTTCCCGTATATTTTTCATTAACCGCGAACCAAAAAATCCACCCAACACATTGTTAAGAAAGGTCATTTGGGCGTAAGCCTTATCCTGTCGATTCCCAAACAATCTTCCTATTCTAATCGCGGATTGATGTTCTTGGGCAGATTTAAAATTAAATCGCTCTTGCTTTCGAAAAAACGCCTGCTCATATTGAATGTCATCCTGTCCCGTATACTTCCACTGTCCAAAAGCATCGTTTATAGCACGTTCCACTTTTTCGTCGTATTGCCCGCACAGAAATAAAACACACTCCTGTTCTTCTAGTAAACCTCGGTGATAATCAATCAAAAGCTCTTTATTTATCGATCGATAATTCTCTTTCGATGAATTATACCCATACATTGCTTCAACTCCAAATAATTTTTCAGTTAACATCCGATAAGCAACAAGCTCGTTTTTGGATTTGTCCAAATCAAGCTTTCTACAGTTTATCTCTATGTATTTTTGAATTTCCTTTTCTGCCAGCGCTGGAGACAATATTATCTCTGAAAATTTTCTAATCAATAATGGGAAAAACTTAGTCAAACTAAGTAAGGTGAATGTTGTATAATCCAGCGAAGATCGAGAGTTATAAGAGGCTCCATAACTATCAAAAAATGAGGACAATGATTCTGCATCATCATTAATTGTTCCCTCTTTAATAACACCTGAAAAAATCCTGCTTAATGTCTTTGCCTTTTCTTTATGCCTTCCTCCTTTAAATACTATATCCAATTTTACTAGCTCCTGAGAGCCTTCCCTTATGTAATAAACAGGTAGTCCATTATCCAGTTTGATGTATGTAAACTTAGGGATAGGAATGTGAGAAATGGAATGTATAGGAGGGCCATTACGCCTTATATGTTCGTCGATTTTCACCAGCAATTTTTATAATTGCGCAAAGGTAGGCTTTTAAGCTGAATTTTGTAATACTGCTGAGTTTTGAAAAATTGATACACACAAGAGGGAAATCCATAAAGCAAAATTCATCGTGGGACCATTATTACTAGTCCTTGTCTTTATATTCTTCTATCAATTCCCATTCTCCTCTTAATGCCAACCTGGCTTGAATTGGCCATGTTTCTACTGGATAATTAATCGTGCTTTCAATGAATATTTTTTTGAGATCTTTAATTTTCATTTGTACCATGTCTTCAAAACTATGGATCCCTTTCGTCTTTAATATCTCAATTGCATTTTCATCCATTCCAACCAAGTCAATTAACTTTTTATCCTCTGCTTCTAAGTCAATAACTAGCGGTGGAGTTGTTTCTGCATTTTCAGTGAATAATTCATTGAAAATCTGTTCTTTCTTGAACGAAGGTTGATGCGAAAAAGGATTAATCTTGCTTTCTTTAACTGGAAATACTTCTTTGGCAACAGGTTTTTTTATCGTATCCGTTAGTTCCTTAATTTGTGATAAAACAAGGTGTGATTGCTCCATTTTCTGATTTTCATCACGAAGCGCAATTACCCTATTCTTTAGCTTAATTACCTTTTTGACCATTTTCTTGTTTTCCTTCACATAGTCTTTGGACTTCCATTTTTTCATCTTTGCCCTACTCTTCTGAATCTCTTTTTGTAACATAGAATTAGATTCTTGTAAGTGGCTATAATCCGGCGGTATGTCGTATTGTTTTTCAAGAAGTTGCTTCTGTAATTCGAGCTCTTTTTGTTGCAAATCTTTAGATGCCATGGTCAGCTGGAAATATTCTTTTTGGAGTTGATCCAACTCTTGCGTTTTTGATGCGTTTTCCGATTTTAGCTGTTCAATTAAGTTCTGCCGTTGAGAATCAATCAACTTTAGTTGCTCCAGCTGTTCTAGCAAATTCTTTGTAGCTACTGTATGTAAGGCTCTATGTAATAGATAGCCAAAGGGGATCGCTAATAGCAGGATAATTAACAAGATAAAAATCTCTGATAATTCCATCCCGCAAATATAATAGACCTTATCATTGATTAAGAATAAAAAATGTTAATGCCTATTAAATGCTAGAAATAGGACATTAATTATACTATAAACATTCCATTATTTTTTTGTACTTTTCATTTATAATCAAAAAAAACAACTAACAATATGAATTCTGCAAATAAAGTACCTGTTGTATTTTGGATAATTTCTATAATCGCTCTTCTTTGGAATCTGATGGGCGTTGGCGCTTTTTTATTTGATTCTTTTATGATGACTCCAAAGGTTATAGGAGTAATGGAAGAACCTATGAAATCATTTTATGAAAACTCACCGGGTTGGATTAAAATCCCATACGGCATTGCTACTATTGGAGGACTTCTAGGAGCAATTTTGCTTCTTTTAAGAAAAAAACTAGCTCTCCCTGTTTTTGTGATTTCTCTTGTAGCGGTTATAATTCAGATGGCCGCATCACTTCTAGCAACGGATGCAATTGAAGTTTTGGGAATGCAACAAGCTGTAATTATGCCTTTATTTATTGTGGCAATTGGGGCATTTTTGGTTTATTACAGTAGAAAATCAATTGCAAATAATTGGATAAGATAATAAAGAATATTTTTCTTCTTGATGGAATTGGGGCATTTGTCTCTGCCAGTTTATTGTATTTTATAGTAGTTAAAAACCCAGCGTTTTTTGGCTTGGAGCCCAAAGTAGGGACGCTCTTGGCAATAGTACCTGTATTCTTTTGCATGTACTCTTTGTGTTGTCATTTTATCGTTCGGCCGCGAAAACACTTTTCAAAGCTACTGGTTTTCATTGCATTAATGAATCTAGCTTATTGCGTGTATACCTTTTTTATGGTGTTTATTTCTTCACCTGAAGATGGAGAATTAAATCTAAGTATTTATGGGAAAATCTATTTTATTATAGAATTATTGATTGTATTGCCTTTGGTGTTTTTAGAATTAAAAATTGCGAAAGATTATACTGGGGAATAACATGTAGAACTTTCACTTACGCCTCATTCACCTTATAGCTCAACTTCATTTGCTTCAATTTTTTAATAAAATTAAAGTCCGCTTGAACTTGTGTCGACTTACTTTTTAATTTAAGTCTATGATTCGTCTCTACATCAAAAACAGTTATTCCTAGCTTATGCTTTCCTTTACTTTCTTCTATCGTTTCATTTAGCCTTTTTAGCAAAGCTTGATCAAGTCTTGAAATAGGAAGGTAAACCATTATTGAATGTGTTTTTTCTTCTCCTACTGTTGAAAGTAACTGCAAATTGGTTAATGAAAAATATGCATTGTCATTGTTCCACGTTTTGAAAACACCTTCTAGAAAAACTACTTCTCCTGGTTGAATTAAATGCTCGTACTTTCTATAGTCATCTTTTCGAAGAGAAAAATCATAAGAACCCGCCATGTCTTGAAGGGTAAATCGTGCATATTTATCTCCTCTTCTGTTTGTTCCATGATAAGCGTCGGCGACTATTCCCGCTGTCTTCATCGGTTTACCGATCGGTTGTAGTTTGAAATGTGCTAAACTAGCGCTAGTAAAGGTTTTTATTTCAAATTCGTAGTCATCAAGCGGGTGTCCACTAATATAAATTCCTGCAACTTCTTTTTCCATTCGAAGGCGCTCCCTACTATTCCATTCTTCATACTTAGGAAAAGAAGGAATTGTAATAATCGACTCACTTATATCTCCAAATAATGAATTCTTCGAACTTTCTTTTTGCTCTTTATAGTCATTTCCAAAACGTATACCATGTTCTAATACGGTAGGGAAATTGCCTGAAGGAGTGAAATACATCGCTCGATCACCAGTATCTACATTGTCAAAAGCTCCTCCCTTCACTAGAGATTCCAAACACTTTTTATTTACTGCTCTCAGATTTACTCTTTTGACCAAATCATAAAAGCCTGTAAAAGCTCCTCCTTCTTTTCTCTGATTAACCAACTCACTAATTGGCCCCTCTCCTACTCCTTTTAATGCTGATAATCCAAACCGTATATTTCCTTTCTTATTTACATTGAACTTAATATTACTTTCGTTAATATCTGGTCCTAGCACCTCGATATCCATTCTTTTACACTCCCTCAAATACAGATTTATTTTATCCATATCGTTCTTATTGTGATTAAGAACCGATGCCATAAATTCAGCAGGATAATGCGTCTTTAAGTAAGCCGTCTGAAAAGCAATAAATGCATAACACGTAGAGTGAGATTTATTAAAGGCATAAGAAGCAAATGCTTCCCAATCCTTCCATATCTTTTCTATTATTTTATCGTCAGTATGTCCATTTTTATGACATCCTTCTTGAAAAACAGGCCACATCTCATCAATCAACTTCTTTTTCTTCTTACCCATCGCCTTACGAAGCATATCTGCTTGACCTTTTGAAAAACCTGCTAACTTTTGAGAAAGTAACATCACTTGCTCTTGATAAACAGTAATTCCGTAAGTCTCTTTTAAGTATTCTTCCATTTCTGGAAGGTCATAGGTAATCTTTGCTTTTCCATGTTTCCTTGCAACAAAATCATCGATATAGGCCATCGGTCCAGGACGATACAAAGCATTCATTGCAATTACATCCTCGAATTTATTCGGTTGAAGTGACCGAAGGTGCTTCTGCATTCCAGGAGACTCATATTGGAATATAGCTAATGTGCCTCCTTCTTGAAAAAGCTCATATGTCTTTTTATCTTCAAGATCTACAAGTTCAATATCAACATCTTCTCCTTTGGATTCTTTGATGTTCGCTATCGCATCTTTAATAATGGTAAGGGTTTTCAAACCCAAAAAATCCATTTTTAATAATCCCGAATCTTCTGCAACTGAGTTGTCAAATTGAGAAATCAACATGTCTGAATCCTTCGCAACAGAAACAGGAACATACTTCGTAATATCATCCGGTGTAATAATTACACCACATGCATGGACCCCAGTATTTCTTATACTACCCTCCAACTTAGACGCTTGCTTTATCATCAAGCCGATGTGATCAATTCGCTTACTTAACGCACGGAAAATATGCGCTTTCGTCTTATCGTCATCGTTTAATTTCGACTCTAGCTTTTTATCTATTCCATCTTTACCAAGTAATCCTTTTAAGGAAGCAGAAGGGTTTACCGGCAAGTTTTTAATTACATCATTTACCTCTACAATAGGAATATTCATTACTCTACCTACATCTCTCAAACTCGTTTTCGCCTTCATTGCACCATAAGTAATAATCTGTGCAACTTGATTTTTACCGTACTTATCAATTACATAATCGATTACTTTACTTCTTCCTTCGTCATCAAAATCTATATCGATATCGGGCATTGAAACCCTTTCTGGATTCAAAAATCGCTCAAATAGTAAGTCGTATTTTATCGGATCAATATTCGTGATACCTAGACAATAAGCTACGGCACTACCTGCTGCGGATCCCCTTCCAGGACCAACTGAAACGTTCATTTCACGAGCGGTTGTTGTAAAGTCTTGTACAATTAAGAAATATCCTTCATAGCCAGATTTTTCAATAACTGATAATTCAAAATCTAGACGCTCTCTTACTATTTGACTAATGTCACCATATCTCTTTTTTGCCCCTTCATAAGTTATGTGACGCAAGTAAGGCATTTGTGTTTTAAACCCTTCAGGTAATGGATAATTCGGTAATAAAATATCCCTTTCCAGCTTTAGTGTTTTTACTTTATCGGCAATTTCAATCGTATTATCTAAAGCTTCAGGAACATCGTGAAATACTTTCGCCATTTCACTTTTTGTCTTGAAATAAAAATCCGAAGAAGGAAATTTAAATCGACGCGTATCTTCTAACAAAGATCCAGTATTTACACATAATAATATATCATGCGGCTCCCAGTCATCTTCATTAATGTAATGAGAGTCATTTGTTGCAATTGTTTTTACATTATGTTTTTTAGCAAGAAGCATTAATTTTTGATTAATATCTTCCTGAGATCGACCTATTCCATCGATATTTTCTAGTCCTTTATGACGTTGCAACTCAATGTAATAATCCTCTCCAAAATGCTCAATCCACCATTTCAGTTTTTTGTCTGCTTCCTCGTCTTTTCCATGAAGTAAAAGTTGTGGAATTTCAGCACCGATACAACAACTGGTTGCAATAATTCCCTCCGTATATTGGGCAAGTATTTCTTTATCAATTCGAGGAAATTTACTATACAATCCCTCTATAAAACCTATGGAGCAAAGCTTGGAAAGGTTCTGATATCCAATTTCATTTTTCGCTAATAATAACTGATGGTATCTTCTATCTTTTTCTCCTTTCGATTTTTGGAAACTCTTTATGTGTCGGTCTTCAACCAAATAAAATTCACAACCTATTATCGGTTTAATCCCATTTTTTTCTGCTTCTCTTACAAATTTAAATGCACCAAACATGTTTCCATGATCAGTTAAGGCAACTGCTTTTTGACCATCAGCAGCAGCTTTTTTCATCATAGAACCGATATCAGAAGCTCCATCCAAAAGGGAAAACTGAGTATGGCAATGTAAATGACAAAAATCTGGCATATTCTATTTATTTGGCTCTGAAAAAAGAGCAAAGTTGCTTATCAATTGAAGTTTCCAATCCTCTTATTTTTTTGGGTTTAAACCCAAAAGAGGAAGAGCAGCGAAGTTACGAAAGCATCCTAATGTCAAGGAATAATTAGGTGCATATTTTATGATTTTCTTTTCCATTATTTCCAGGCTTACGCCCAAAATAATAATAAAACCCTACTTCATATTAAATAATATTTTAATATGAGTGCTCTTTTTATCAGTACTTGAAAAGTCGATTAAATATAGTGTTTCGAAATTATTTTGAAAATAATCCAATTTTTTGGCGACAAAATCGAGCTTCGTTACACTAATAAGAAAACAATAACATGTTAGTAAAAACCTTTGCGAGTGCAGTTACAGGTGTGGAAGCTCATACCATAACAGTAGAAGTCAATGCTGGTGGAACCATTACACCAAATAAACCATATTATCATCTGGTTGGATTACCGGATAGTGCAGTAAAAGAAGGATTCCAAAGAATTGAAACTGGAATTAAGAACAATGAATTCAGAATGCCTCGCATGAAACTTGTTGTAAACCTTGCGCCTGCAGATATTAAAAAAGAAGGCTCTTCTTATGATCTGCCGATTGCCTTGGGAATTCTGGCAGCATCCGGACAACTACCAGCTTCGGCCGTGCCCAAACTAAAAGAGTATGTAATATTAGGAGAGTTATCGCTTGATGGTTCTTTGCGTCCTATAAAAGGAGCACTTCCTATCGCTATTAAAGCGAGAAAAGAAGGTTTTAAAGGTGTTATTTTACCGGCTCAAAATGCGAGGGAAGCTGCAATAGTTAATGACTTAGACGTTTATGGAATTCCGAATTTGAGTGATGCCGTTAAGTTCTTTGATGGATCATTGAAAATGGAACCAACATTTGTCGATACACGGAATATTTTTAAAAATACCTCTAGAAAATTCGATGTTGATTTTAGTGATGTAAAGGGTCAACAAAATATAAAAAGAGCTCTTGAATTAGCAGCATCAGGTGGTCATAATGTTATTCTTATTGGTCCTCCAGGAGCTGGAAAAACGATGCTAGCTCGACGTTTACCAACAATTCTGCCTCCTTTGAATTTAAAAGAAGCACTAGAAACGACAAAGATACATTCCGTTGCAGGTTTACTTAAAGAAAATGATGCACTTGTTCCTCACCGTCCCTTTCGTTCACCACATCATACCATCAGTGATGTCGCATTAGTTGGTGGAGGAAGTAATCCAAACCCTGGAGAAATTTCCCTTGCTCATAATGGTGTCCTTTTTCTAGATGAACTTCCCGAGTTTAAACGATCTGTACTTGAAGTATTGAGACAGCCTATGGAAGAAAGGAAAGTTACTATTTCAAGGGCTAGATTAACCGTTGATTATCCTGCTGGATTTATGTTGATTTCTTCTATGAATCCATGTCCTTGTGGTTTTCATAATCATCCCGACAAAGAATGCTTGTGTCCTCCTGGAACAGTCAAAAAGTACTTAAATAAAATTTCAGGTCCATTGCTTGATAGAATTGATCTTCATGTAGAAGTAACTCCCGTCTCAGTGGATGAATTAAATAACCCGATTAATACTGCGGAGAAAAGTGCTGATATAATGGAAAGGGTTATTTTAGCAAGAGTGATTCAAGAAGAACGGTTTAAAGAACTTGATAACATTTATTACAATGCACAAATGCCATCTTCGATGGTGAAAAAAGTGTGTCAATTAAATCCGGAAGGTCGAGAATTATTAAAACTATCAATGGAAAAATTACAATTATCGGCGAGAGCATATGACCGAATATTAAAAGTCTCAAGAACTATAGCTGACTTAGATGGTAAAAACGACATTTCTATTCAACATTTAAGTGAGGCTATTCATTACCGAAGTTTGGATAGAGATGACTGGGCAGGATAGTCGTTTCTTGAACACTGCTCTACTAAAATGTAATTTAAATCGAATAAATAACTCTATTTGTTGGATTTATATGATATTGTAGAAGAATGAATTTTTCAGAAAATATAAGAATTGCTCTCCGATCGATTAAGGCCAATTGGCTGCGGTCATTATTAACCTTAAGCATTATTGCATTGGGATTAATGAGTCTTGTTGGAATATTAACTGCAATTGACGGATTACTACAATCGATAAGTGATAGTTTTAATAGAATAGGAGCTAGTTCATTTACGGTTGAAAGGACATATGAAAATATTAAAAGTAAAACTCAAGGACGTAGAAGGGTGGCAGGAAAAGTAATTGCTTTTCGCGATGCAATGGAATTTAAAAAGAGGTATAATTTTCCAGGAAGTAAGGTCTCTATTGATTTATATAATGGCAATGGATTTGTTTGTTCCTATAATAAAGAAGAAACAAACCCTAATTTGAAATTAACTGGTGTCGATGAAAATTATATTGAAGTAAGTGCATTTGAATTAGAAGCGGGACGGGGATTTACCTTAAACGAGATTAATAATTCGAACTCGAAAATAATCATCGGTTCTGCGATAGCAGAAAAATTATTTGCTGGAAACGCTGAAAAAGCATTAGGTAAAATAATCACTTTTGATGATTATAAATATATGATAATAGGTGTAACAAAATCTAAAGGCTCGGCATTTGGCGATTCAAATGATCGAAGGGCAATGATACCAATTACTAAAGCAAGAGAAATTTATGGAACTCAAAACAGTAATTATTCAGTAACAACATCTATAGAAGTACAAACAAGTTTTGATGATGCTATTTCATCAGCTATGGGTGTAATGAGAAATGTAAGAGGATTAAGACCAATTGATGAAAACGACTTTACAATAAAGAAAAGCTCCTCTTTAATGACCCAAATAAAAGATATTACAAAAACACTTCGTTTAGCTACTATTGCAATTGGACTAATGACATTAGTAGGAGCTGCAATTGGCTTAATGAATATTATGTTAGTTTCAGTAACAGAAAGAACGAAAGAAATTGGTGTGTCAAAAGCATTAGGTGCTACTAAAAGAAATATATTAATTCAATTTCTTACAGAGGCTGTTACCATAACAATGATGGGTGGAATAATAGGAATTATTTTGGGATTAATTGTAGGCAACATTGTGACCTTTGTAATCGGACAAAGTTTTATTTTTCCTTTTGCGTGGGTAGCGCTAGGTTTATTTGTATGTATTTGCACGGGTGTACTTTCTGGTTTATACCCCGCCCTTAAAGCGGCAAGTCTAGACCCGATAGAATCCTTGAGATATGAATAAATAAAACAATAACATCAAACAAAACCTTGGTATTAATTCATATCATTTAGGAAACTAGGGCTAAAAAGAAATCGTTATCTTTGAAGAGGATATAATAACAAATTATGAGCTTAAAAGACATCTTAAAATTATCTGCACAAGAGAAAATGAATATGGTTGATCAGATTTTAAACAGCTTATCATCTGAAGACGTTGAACTTACTTCCAGTCAAAAACAAGAATTAGATCATAGATTGGGTTTGGATGAAAAAGGTGAAATGGAATGGTTGTCGTTGAAAGAAATGAAATCTAGATTAAATAAATCTATTTAATGAAGTATAAACTAAGTGTTTCAATGCACGCATTATACGATATAGAAGATGCTATTAATTGGTACGAATCAATCCATCATAGTCTGGGCGAAAAAATTAAATCAAGTTTATTTGATAAATTAAATTACATAGAAAAAAATCCACTTTAGTAAAAAATATAGAAATTTTCGAATTAAATTTATTCGTCAATTTCCTTATGAAATTCACTATTTAGTAACACAAAAAGAAGTAAAAGTAAATGCTTTTTTTCATATGAAAAAAGATCCTAAAAAGTGGGATAAACGAATAGGACAGTAGAATAGGTTCTAATGATATTTTAAAATGGTAAGGAAAGATTTTTACTGAATTTTAATGTTTAAAACAACTAAAAGGATTACTTTAATAATTCTGCAAAAGATTCTCCAGCTACAATAGAAGAAAATGAGTCACTACATTGGAAAATATTTACTGATTATTTTTTGTTGTTAAAATATGAAGGCTCTTGGAAAATTATTCACAAAAGTTATACATCAAGACCATATCCTATTGAAGAATCAAAAAATTAAATTATGAAACAATTACTTTTATTATTTGGATTGTGCTATTTCTCTTTATCAGTTGATGGGCAGAAAATAGAACTTACAAAAGGATATTCTCCTCAAATTGGCGCTACCGTTTCTATGATGGAAGATTTAAAAGACAGAGTAACAAGAAGTGTAATAAATTTAAATCAAGAAGAAGTAGATTTTTTATTGGATGAGAATGCGAATAGCATAGGAGCAATGATTTTACATTTAGCAGCTATAGAAAGATATTATCAAGTATATACATTTGAGAATAGAGGTTTTAATAAAGAAGAACAAGAAAAGTGGAATGCTGCATTTGATCTGGGCGATACAGCAAGAAAAGAATTAGTTGATCAGCCGATTGAATATTATTTAGCGATATGGGATGAGGTGAGAGCGGAGTCATTACGATTATTAAAGACAAAAGATGACAAATGGTTTAAGTCGAAAGTCAAAGGTTCTAGTATGAACAATCATTGGGCATGGTATCATGTAATGGAACATCAAGCAAATCATATGGGACAAATTCGATTGATTGCGAAAAGAGCGGGATAGAAGTGAGTGAGATAAGAGACATCGGTTTGGTTTTATGACGCACGATCAAGAAGTGATTTATAAAACAGGGCTAATTTTACAAATCAGTTTTGTGGAATAGAGTTGTCTTTAGACTTTATTTCACCTTTAAAAAACAATTAGTTTTCCCTACAACCAATCCACATAAAGTTTTAAACTCGGAAAATAATCTTTCATCCCTTCGAAAGCTTCAGATAAACGATGAGGTAGGAAACTACACTAATGGAAAATGCGTTATCTAATCTAATTAAAACCAATCTCCTTGCCACCAGGACTTATGGTTTAGCTTGGCCAAAAATATCGCCAGGTTCAGAAAAATATATAAGCTATTAATTATGAACAAATTTCACCTGTTAATTATAAATATCTTAATTATATTTTATAATGTAATTCAAAACCAATTGCTTATAGAAAAAGTAATTGACTATATAAAAATTCAAATAGAAGTGGATTTACTATATGTTGGTAATTTTGAAAAATCAGAAATACCCTCCGCTAACTTTTGGTTAATGTCTGAGAAAATACCAAGCGATCTATTATTTAAAAAAAGTGAAATTAATACTCTCAACCCAAATTTTGTTGAACTCAACATTCTAAATCCAAATAATAATAATAAATCCAATGCCAATTATCTAATTTTTATATCTGACATTTACAACAATCAACTTATGGTGGAAACAGTGTTTAATAGACAAGATGGTTTAAATTGTAAAGACAGAAAAAGCGAATATGAAACATGGACATGCCAAAACGGAGGAATGAGTTATATATTCACATTAAAACCTGATCATACAATTACTAAAGTTGAACGTATATATAAGAATTATTAAACAATAATTAAACTTTAAAAAATAAGTCAAAAAACTTCTATGTGCGATTTACATAAAATTATGCAATTTGGTTTGAATACAAAAATAGTACCTTAGAAGCAGCATATCACGAAGAAGGAAGGTTTGTATTTAACAACGAAGTAACAGGTGAACAAAATTACCATGAAATTTTCTTAAAAGATCATTTAGGTAATACAAGAGCTAGACTTCAAGATATTGATGGTGATGGAACAATATTGATTGACAATGAAAATCCTGATAAGGATGAATTAATGGAAGTTACACATTATTATCCTTTCGGTATGACATGGAAAGGAACTTGGCAAAATCAAAATACAATGCCGCTAAACAATAAATATGGATATAATGGGAAAGAAGAGGTGAGTGGGGTAGGACTGTTAGACTATGGTGCTAGGTTTTATGATCCAGCGATAGGAAGATTCACGACGATTGATCCCCTTGCCGAAGACTACACCTTCCAAAATCCATATGCGTATGCGGCTAATAACCCAATAAGGTATATTGATTTTATGGGTATGGGACCCACTGACCCTGTCAAAGTAGTCGTCCAAAGTGCAAAACCTTCCAAAATTGATGTTGGTCATGCTTTTGTTACTGTTGGAGAAGGTGATTGTATGGTAGCTTATACATATGGAAGGTATGCTGAACTGGGAAAAAATAAAGGTCCATTGAATGCTACCAATTTAAGTGGAGAAAGTGTCTTAATTCGCTTAGATGGAAAAGATGCTCAAGATTTAGTTAGTAAATATAAAGAGAATTACGGAGCTAATGTATATGAAATTCAAGATGCAGATGGAGATGCAGTTGCTCAATATTATGACGATTTATTTAATAGTTCAGATAAAGTTCCTACAACAGGGAAATACAAAGGAGATGAACGTGCTAGGGTCATAGATGAATATGATTTACTTAGTAATAACTGTACTACAATATCAGTAGATGGAGTTGAAGCAGGACTTGATGATAGTAATTTAGATTATAAGAAAGATGTTAATCATCCTAAATTCAATGGTACTGTAAATGCAAGTGTTATGTCAATATCCCCATCTGGATTAAACAAAGACCTAAATAATGCATGTAGCGACCCTAATGGCTGTGTAATAAAGGAATAAATTATGAAAAATAAAATTGCTATAGGATTGTCGCTAATTATTACAGTAATAGCATTATTACAACTAGTAAATAACGGACTAGATCTAAAATATTTAGTTGAACCTTTTGAAGGTAGTTCTCAAAATATAAATGAACTTGTAAATGAAACTAGTAAAAGGTATTTAAATAACTCCTATTCTTTAATAATGATAGTAATTATACATGTAGTTGTTCATATGCTATTATTTAAAAATAGAAAGAGTTAAACTATTTTATGTTAAATGAAGATTCTTAATTAAAATAACAATTGTATAAACTACAAAGCAGCAATACTTTTGAGTATTGCTGCTTTTATAAGTCCGTCGATTGCGTAAAAGATATGTTTTTTGTCATCTTCAGGAAGTTGTTCAATATCAGAAAGTCTCTGCAGGTTCTTTTTATCTAGCACCATCTCATTTGATTTACCAAGTAAATAATCAAGAGTAACATTAAGTGCGTCAGCAATTTTAGCTGCGACATCGATAGAGGGTTTAATCTCTTCTCGTTCATACCTTCCTATTATAGAATGATGAACACCGACTTCTTTTGCAAGTCTGCTTTGTGAATAGCTTAATTGTTCTCTTTGTTGTCTTAATCTTTTACTAAATTCACTCATGATACACTAAATGCTATATTAACAGCTATAATTAGCTGTATGTTTAGGGGTGGGTGGAGAAATAAAATCCAGTTCTTACGAGTGGAAAAATTATCCGAGCTGCTGTGATAAGTAATTGTTTAAAAAGGTATGATATATGTGTTGTTCAGTACATGGTAGGACGTTGATTTGTGAGTAGCACAGAGAAGTATGGTTTTTAAATATTACAAGGAAGAATTAAAGCCAATGGAGGAAAAGCGAATAATATATCGTTCTATCAGATGGAAGTTGAAGCATATCGAAGACAGTATGCTTATTCCAGTTCTTCTTTACCTAATTCTGAAATTAAAGGAGGCTATCATTATAGTACAATAACAAGACAATGGGTAAAAGGTATTTACTATATTGATAAACAATCAGGTAAAAGAGTTAAACCATATAAATAATATTTACCCTTTTTAATTAAACCTTATATTAAGGTATTTCAAAATGAATAAAAATTTAGTAAGTTTAGTTTGTTATATTTTGTTTTTTTATGGCTGTACAATTTTTAAAGGACAAAAATTTTATCATAAAGAAAGCCAAAAGATACTAGAATGCAGAGCCAATTGGACTTATTCATCAATTGAGAATGAGCTTGAAATGGAGGTTTTATTTTTTGTAGGTAAATCTTTTGGCACAACTATAAGCCATCCTAATTTCTTCATTGGAAAGACAATTCAAAACGATACAATTGGTGTAATTGATTATTTTTCAGACATTAAATTTTCAAAAGGAAATAGCGTAAAGTTTATTAATGACATTAATCTACATAAAACTCTAGAGTCATCAAATATGAGTAATAAACCTATTTTTTATGTGTCTAAAAGAAAAATAGATAGTAAATTACAATGTGCAGTTACAAATGTTTACTATGGGACAGTTAATGATCTTTAACAAATTCTCAAATCACTAAAAAAGGAGCATAATAGTACCTTAGAAGCAGCATATCACGAAGAAGGAAGGTTTGTATTTAACAACGAAGTAACAGGTGAACAAAATTACCATGAAATTTTCTTAAAAGATCATTTAGGTAATACAAGAGCTAGACTTCAAGATATTGATGGTGATGGAACAATATTGATTGACAATGAAAATCCTGATAAGGATGAATTAATGGAAGTTACACATTATTATCCTTTCGGTATGACATGGAAAGGAACTTGGCAAAATCAAAATACAATGCCGCTAAACAATAAATATGGATATAATGGGAAAGAAGAGCTGAGAAGAATTGGACTTTTAGACTATGGCTTTAGGTTTTATGATCCTGCGATAGCTAGGTTTAGTACTATTGACCCACTTGCCGAAGATTATACCTTCCAAAATCAATATGCTTATGCAGCTAATAATCCTATTAGATACATTGACTTTATGGGCCTTGGGGCGACATATAATTGGGACGAACATAAAAAAGGAAATAAAGGTGTTTATAATGATGGAAAAAATAACGTCAGTTGGAATGATGTAAAAAATGAATATGGTATTGAAAATTCATCATCAAGTAACGATCCACAAACTAATGGGATAGGATTATCTGTTAATTATACAAAAAGATCAATGCAATTAGCCTCATTAGCAACTGAAATTTCAGGTGATGTTTTTACAAATAATCATCGTGGAACAATCACAAATGTCTCATTAGCAAATTTAAGCGCCACAACAACAATTAGTGGTTTCAATAGTTACAACTATTTAAATTACAAGAGTATATGGGGTAGTCAATACGATGTTCTTCAACAAACAAGTTTATCAATTTCTCGCACAGGCCGTCTCTTATCAAGCACAGCACTAAAGTTATCAAGAGGTGCAACTGTGTTAGGTGGTTTATCATTAGGTTATGAATGGCATAATGCGTTGAATGGAAATGGTTCTGTTATCGATGCCTCTATAAGAACAACATTTTTTGTAGGAAGTGTGGCTGCTGGTTCGGCAATTGGAGGGCCACCTGGCACAGCAGTAGGTATTGGAATCGGTGTCATTGGCGAGGGTACAATTTTTATTAAAAACAAAGTTTATCCACCTACTAAACGTGAATTATACCGTGCACTAGACTACGGGATTAGATGGACAAACTGGAAATATAAATAGATCAATTTGGATGCAAGAAATTACATTAAAATACTCACACATTAAGTTGGTTGTTGTTTTTATAGACTACTTGCTATATTACTTATATTGTATAATTTTTGGAATTATAGTTTACTCAACCATAAACTCTTTTTCTCCATTATACTATGGCCTAATCATTCTATCTCCACTGTTTATTCTGAGCCAAATTTTACTTTTCAATTACTATAAATATAGTAAAGGTCAGTCAATACTAATTGATGAAAGAGGTACTATGATTAGTGATAGAAATCAATCAATACTAATAAATAAAACGAATATTGAGGCGATTGAATTATATACTACAAAATATAAAAAGGGGAGATTAAATTATTCCTTTGTACCTTGGTCTTCCGGCACGCATTACTTCTACAGAATTTATTTACAAGACAAAAAATCAATAATTATTACTTGTATCCTGGATGATCAAACAAAAATTTTAGAAGACACTTTAAAACAATACCAAACAATTACTATCAAAAACAGAGTTTTTCCTTACATTAAAAATGAATAGATTATTTTTATTTAATACTCCAAAGAAATTATGTTCAACTGGAAATTCAAGAGGATATTAGAGGTTACAAAATATACTAAGGTCAAAAGTAAAAAAAGATATGTTTATTAAATATGTATTAATTATATCAATATCAGTGACAATGATTTCAACTTGTCTAAATGACGTTAAGCATAATAAAAAGAACCTCTCATTAGAAATTAGTAAAGAATTATATAAAATAGGAGTTTCAAATAAGGTTAAGGATCATTTCTATTATACAAGAAATTTAATTTTTACTGAAGATATAGCAGCTCTGCTTCATTCTTCAAATGAAGTTTTTTTTCTTGAATCATTTGAAATTGAAACAGGTCAGACACACATAACTATGATAACTGTATCAGGAGAAGTTCATAAAGTTAAATACAAAGATGAAGTTCAGAACCAAAAAGATTCCTACTTTCCGGATATTTTAATACGGCAAATAAAAGATTGGAATATAACTAAACCGAAGAATGCTGACTTTACATATCCGTTATCACCAGTAAGAGCGGTTTATCTTGAGAAAATAAATGGAGTTTATGCAATTAAAGTAGCTCAAATAAATTATTTCATTGAAATAGAATAGAGTTATATTTGCAATGCCTTATTTTTTTATTGCGACAATTGACAAAAGGAGTATAGAATCGAAACAAATTATGATTCATAAAAGAAACAAGATTTAGCGTGGTTTAAATACACTTCTGTTGAAAGACTTGACAATAATGGAAATATAAAATTGTAGATTAATGAAATATAATCTATTTATATTAATAATAAGCATCTTTCTTGGCTTCACCGCAAAAAGTCAAGAAATACATGGAATGCTTGATTGGAATGAAATCTACGGATTACAAGTAGAGTTCAAAGAAATAGTATTAACTTCAAAAGAATCTTGTGGGATTGGTGCATTAAAATCAAAAAATAATACTTTGTATAAAATTGAGATAAAAGATGTAATTTATTCTTGAGATAGTACTGTTTTTAATAATAGAGAATTACTAAAAGTAAATTATATAGTGATCCCTTCCGATCTTGAAATAGCATTAAATTATAAATATGACATACTAGCGGGTGTGTCTTCGATAAATAAATATATTATTGGATATAGAATTTTCTTTACGGGAATTATTCAAAATTACATAGAAAGTCCTGTTACTAGAGCTTTTTTAGAAAAGTGTCCATGTAAAAGACAACGTTTAAAAAGGATATTTAATCCTAGTTATCCAATAAAAACAAACCCTTCTACCTCCTTTCACTCAACACTTGATCTACCCTCTCCCGCAATATCACTCCTTTCACCTCACCATAATCCATTACTACACCAACCGTCATTTCTCCCTGGATCATCGCTTTATGTATCGCATGATAGTCCTCAATAATATTGATCATCGCAAAGCGTTGTGTCATGTAATGACTAATCGGTGTCTCTTCCATCTTTTCTCGCATCGCCGTCTCTAATATATTTTTATCGATCACGCCCACGATCTTTTTCTGACTATCTTCCACTAAAAACAAAGAAACGTCTGTCTCAAAATGTCGATTTATTACCTCTTGAATGGGTAAAACCAACTTCACCCGATCATATACCGAACTCATTAATGCATCCGCTTTTATTTCTTTAAATCGACTACTCTCTTGCTCTTGACGGTTTTCTATGTCAGCCATAAGAAATACAAATACACCAATAATACTCCATATTGGTCGCATATAATATAATCCACCCACAATTAATAGAAAGGCGAAAAACTTACCTGTATACGTTGCAATTTGAGTAGCACGAGAACGACCGAGTTTATTGGATAAAGCCGCTCGGAACACCCGACCTCCATCCATAGGAAAAACAGGTAATAAATTAAAAGCGAATAAAACCAAATTCGATAAGGCTACAATATATAATAATGCTATTGGTAAAGAAGGGTCAAAACGATTTATGAATATTTCTGGATTAATAAAATTCGAAATACTCGGTGCAATATCTACCGCGCCCGCAATAAAACTAATGAACAATGCACTACACAATAAACAAAATAAAAACAGATTTACTAAGGGTCCTGCAATAGCAACTTTAAATTCTTCCCAAGGATCTTCTGGTATTTTTTCTAACCTAGCTACACCTCCTATCAAACTCAACACAATATCATGTGTCTTTACCCCAAGTTTTTTCGCAGCATAAGCATGACCCAATTCGTGTAATAAAACACTAATCATTACAAATAAAATAACAACAAATAAAAGAATCATTTCTTGTGTACTAATATTCTTATAATAACTAACAATAGGAATATATAACAAGAAAATAAAAATGGACCAATGCAATTTCATAGGAATTCCCATCACTTTACCCAAGGGTAAAGTAAAACCCATTCTTCCCAATATTGAATTTCCTTTCGCCATCTATTTAAAAATTCGTTCTGTATTGAAAAAATAGATATACTTCATTCAAGTGATTAATTCCAAGATTATAACTAAACATATAATTATTATATAAAACCATATCCGCTGCCGGACCCCAACCCCATAATAAACGATTATTAAAATCATTCGCATATAAATCCGCATAAGTAGGATCATTCACATAGCCTACATCAAGAAATGCTCGTCCATATAACTGCACATTCAACGTTCGAAATTGATGAAAAGGCATGTATTTTCCTAAGTTAAACTTTCCAGTAAATAATTTATATCGTAAGTTATTTCTACTATATATATAATCGGTGCCATCAACAACATATAAATGATAACCGCCTAGTTGATCAGCTCCCCAGCCTATTCCTGTATTATTTGCAAACGAAACTACCCTTCTGTCAACATTAGCTTTAGCTTTCCATTGTGTTCCAAAAACTAATTTATTATTTTCATCAAATGGGTAATAATATTCTAAGCCTACTGAAACTGATGTATTATTATATTCATTAAATATTCCAAATCCTTCTTTTTTAAAATCAGCCCACACCTGATATCCGCTAATCGGATAAAATTGTGCAATTCTTTTATCGTAGGTATAATGGTAATTAAACATAAAGAATTGAATACTCGTGCGACCATCCAAAAAATAATTCGGATTTAATTCATTTAATACGTAATCGTCCACACTATTTTTATGATATTCTAATCTGAAAGCATGGTGATGATATATTGTAGGTCTATAAAAAAATGCACCTCCAGTACGAAATCGTTCCAGTAAAGTTAGCTCTTCAAAACCTGCATATATTGTTCTATTATTTTCTGTGATGTATGGTAATTCATCCTGATTCGCAAAAAAAATAAAAGCCTCTGCTCCCATAGTTCCTTCCTTATTCAAGTACGGTTGGTTATAAACCAATTCATATTTTTGGCGGAAGCCTGCTTGTGCTTGAAAAATTAATCGATCTCTTCTTCCCGTTAAATTTATATGATCCACTCGCAATCCATAATTCACTCGAGTTAAATCTCTATTTTGATTCGTCCACCATTCCGCAAAATTACGATCAGCTAATTCAAAAATAGGACTTGGCCATATATACCAATTCTCTACAACTTGAATTATTATTTCAAATGATTGATCCAAAGAATCAATTGCATATTCCAATTCTACATCATTAAAAAGACCTAGATTTTTAAGCCGTTCTAAGTTTTCTAATTTTGCTTCATTAATATAAGATAAGGGATATGTCTCGCCTTTTTTGAAATTTAATTCCCGAAGTATTACAAAGTCTTTTGTCCATTTATTACCTGAAATATTAATTTCATTTAGTACAACATCGTTTTGATTTTGGGCGGAAGCCCCAAAAAAGAAAAATAAAGATAAAAGGAATAAAAAAATCCTATACATTGAGATATTTCATCAGTGAATCGTATCGGTCTTGGAGTGATTCATTAAAGTTATCCTCCGAAAAACTAGCCTCTACATTATAATTATAACGTTCAAGAGTTGGTAAAATATATTCTAAGTTCTGTGTATTAATTTTTAAAATTAATCGAATACTATTCGGGTTATTATGTTCGTAAATAAATAAACCAATTATAGATGCTTTTTCTGATTCTATAATTTGAGACACCTCAACTAAACTATAATCTTGGCGACTCATTTCTATTATTATTACTGATCCTGGCTGGTGAAACGTTGCGCTTTTAGAAAAATATAATAAAATATCTTCTTGTAAAACCATGCCTTTATAAACATTCGTTTTATCTACAACTGGAATAGATGTCAGATTATATTCTGCCATGATATTCATAATTTCCAAGATATTGGTATGTGTTTCTGCAAACGGTCTTCTCATAGAAAGGGAATAAGAACCAATTGCTGCATCGAGATCTTGCGAAAGAATATCGTCTTCTGAAATTACACCTAGTAATTCTTCATTATTTACGATAGGAAGATGACGCACATGAAATAAATTCATCATTGTCAACACTTCTTCTCCTGTATCACTTGTTTTAATGGGAGATACAATATCCGATATTAATTCTGCAGCTATCATATTATCGTTGGGTTAATTTTACGCGTTCTTCTTGGAATTCCTTTTCGGAAATAATCCCTTTATTTCTTAATTCTTTCAATTTATTTAATTGTGAAAGTAAGACATCATCTTGTAATAAATCATCTTCCGGTGGAGTAACTGCTTGTTGTCTTTTCGGTTCATCATTCTGATTATCTTCTTTGGGAGTTGATACTCGAACCGCTCTATAACCTGATTCTTCGAATTCGTCATACTTTTCACTTAAACGTAAAAAAGCAAAACCATCAGCTGTTCGGATATGATTAAAATCAGTGTAGCCTAATTTAACAGCTTTTGAAATATGAAACATTGATTTATTCACATTTTCTTCAATAGAATACATTCTGCCGAGTGCAATGTGGATGTCTTTATCATCAGGAGATAATTCGAGTGCTCTATTTAAATCTACTTCTGCTAAATCAAGTTCGAAATTATCCAATCTTTTAATTCCACTTGTTTTAAATGGATTGTCTTTAATTACTTTTTTTCTTGAGCGTTCATAAGACTGTCTTCTTTCCTGCGTTACCGGTGGTGGTGTCGATCGTGTTGTTCTTCGGTTGCTTCTTGTTTCTCTTCTTTCGTATCTATTATCTCGTTGTCTTCCTCTTCCTTCTACATATTCTCTCGAGTCTCTTCTTCCTCTGTTTCTTGCCCGTTGAGCTCCACTGTTGTATTTTTTATCAAAATATTTTTCTGACATTGTGATTAATCGAAAAGCATCAATCCATCCCAAAATCGAACCAATAGGAAATTTTAATGATGCTCCTATAACAGATAGAATGATATAAAATATACCTGTACCTGAATCACGAAGGTAAAATTTATGTGCTCCAGCCCAACCCAAAAATATGGCTAATATTACCGCTGTTGTTCTACTTTTCATTTAAATCGTTTTTGACAAAGCTTAAAATCTTACAAGTTAAGATTGCAATGTCATCTGTATAACTCTGTTTTCCGCTAAAAGATTCGATTTCATTGACTAATTGATTATTAAATGTCTCTGCACTTAGTCCTCCTTTTGCCTTTACAAATTCTTCTATTCTTTTATCTTCAAAATATGTACCACTTTCATCCATCAAATCTATTAATCCATCAGTAAAAGAAAAAACTAAATCTCCTTCTTTTAAATCGATTACCTCATCTTCTATAAATGGCAATTCATCAAAAGCACCTATTACAGTTGTTCCTTCTTCGAGTTGACGTACTTTTCCATCTGAATAGAACATAGGAGGTTGATGACCTGCATTTACATAACGCAATGTTTTATCTTTTAAGTCCAGTTCAGCTACAAAAAACGTAATATATTTATCGCTTTTGGTAATTCGATAGACAGTTTCATTCAATGAATGGACAAAATCAATTAAACTGTATTCTCTATACACCAAACTTTGAATAACGGCTTGAAAATTTGCCATTAATAAAGCTGCTGCTACTCCTTTTCCACTTATATCAGCAATACAAAACATGGACTTATGTGCATTAATCTGAACGAAATCTATATAATCTCCACCAATATTAAAATGCGGTCGATATCTTTTTGAAAATTCAAAAAATTGGTTGGAAGGAAGATTTTCAGGTATCAACATTTTCTGAACTTCTTCCGCAAGTTCTATTTCTTTTTTAAATCGTTCTTGGCTTAGTTGCTTTTTCCACAACTTTTTATTTTCAGCAGCCATCACGATCATATTGGTAATCGTAGTTATAAATTGCACTTTATTGTACACATCGTCTTGCTTATAAATTCCACCTATAAGTGCATAAGCGATAGGATTATTTTCATGAACAACAGGAAGTAGAATATCGAAGTCTTTTAATTCGAGTGCATCCGTTTCTTGGATGGAGTAGGGTTTAGTAAAAGGAGATAAGAGTTGTTCGACACGGTTATAAAAAATGAGTTCATCTTGATCTATACTTGTCACCATTTTCCATCCTTCATCTTCTACAATGAGCGCCATTTTATCAATGCCCATTTCCCAGCTTAGAAAGTTTTTATACATTCTGAAAAGCCCTTCAGACGGGACATTGTCGTTAATTGCCTGAGTAATGGTCAATAGAGATTTAATCTGAAGTTGTTTTAAACTCAGTTCTTTTTCTAAACGTTCTATTCTTGCCAATTCAGCACTCATCATAACTTAAGCCGTTTTCTTCACATCGAAAGCATCACGCAATCCTGCTCCCACTAAGTTAAAAGATAAAACTAATATCATAAGGGTAATTGCAGGTACCACTGCTAAAAACAATTTTCCAGTCATCGCATAGCCATAATGTTCGTTCAACATATTGCCAATTGAAGGGGTAGGGGGTTCAACCCCAAAACCAATAAAACTTAAACCAACCTCAACTAAAACAGCTGTTGAAAAATTCGC
>CAYOIL010000019.1:22086-26470 GCA_964403985.1 uncultured Saprospiraceae bacterium | reverse complement strand
GGTTTCCAGAACCCGATTCCGTATTTGTTCGAGACACTTTCCAGAAAATTAAACACTTCTGAACTTTTATTCATAGCATTCTGAAGATCAACATCAGCACTAATTTTCGCTTGAATCAAATGATCACAATGAACTGTTGAAGGTACTGCAACTTTATCTTTACCCGCCATCATAAACTGAAGTAAAGCCATTTGAGCAGTTGCATCTTGCATAGCTACTCTATCTGGAATAAAAAACACATAATCCTTACCTAGTGTATAATTTTTAAGTGGCGAAACTGGGTGTAAATGAGTATACAGAATTTTTTCAGACATCGTTAATGGTCTGCCAAGCACCTCGCGTGCTGCATCAACTTTTTCCGCATAACTTGCATAATGTTTTTTCAACATCTCAATGTCAAATGCCATATTTACCTTTTTGTGTGCTTTTTGGGCTTGACCCAGCCTTTTTACATTGCACTAGTTAAAGAATTGATTGCAAATGTAATGAATACCGACTAATATCTGTTACGGAATTTCAATTCATTTATCATATTTTGTCAAGTACAATTATTCAAAATAATAATTTTTAAAGTTTATGAATATTAAATTTTTAGGTTTTTGACTTCCGTCAAAAGACATTTTCATTCTAAAATATTAACCTTAATAATATTTTAACAGCTTATTACATCATAGAACTTGTCAATATTAATTTAATGAACTAAATTTATGTTTTATATCGTTTATTACGTTATAATCTAATTTTAAAAATAGAATATGAAAAAGGTACTATTAATTGTTGCATTTGCTGTATTTGGAATGGCTGGTTTAATGGCTCAAACTGAAACAAAAAAATGTACAAAATCAGAAGCTGCTAAATGTTGTGCTAAAAAAGCAACAGCTGCTACAACTGTTTCTGCTGACAACACTCAAGTTTTAGGTGTTGCGATGAAGAGACAAAACGTTACTAAAAGACAATGTGCAGAAACTGGGGCTGTTTCTTACTTCCAAAAAGCTGTATGTGAAACTTCAGGTAAGATTTCTTACAATGAAGTGGAGTTTAACGCTGAACAAAATCAATTTGTAAACAAATCACCAAATGATATCGGTGATGCAAATGCAGGTGAAGTTTTTAAAATGGCGAATACAGAAGCTGCACCAGCTACAGAAGGTGCTACTAAAAAAGCTGCATGTTCAAAAAAAGAAGGTGTAAAGTGTTGCGCAAGTAAAAAGAAAGCAGAAGGAACTAATTAATTACTTCCGTTTCGATAAAATTTTTAAGCTTATTTCTTTTCATTAAGAAATAAGCTTTTTTATTATATATCATCAATAAATTTGTGAATACCGTAATGAAATATAAGTTATTTTACTTTTAAAATAAAAGTATAAATAGCCAGAAAGAAAGCTACAAAAACGGCTATTCGTGCTAGAACATCCTTAAAATATACATAAATAGTCTTCTTTTTATTTAATATCAAATTCTGTTTAATTGCAGTTGGATTATATGATCCTACTTGATCTATAATCACTCCTTTTTGATTAATAAAGGCACTTATACCATCATTAGAGGAACGTGCTATCGACCTACGAGTTTCAATTGCTCTTATAGCAGATAAATAAAGAAGTTGCTGAGCACCTTGATCATGTTTATACCACCCTTCATTTAATAAAACGAAAAGGACCTCTGCACCTTGTTGAACATATTTTGCAGTCGAAGATCCAAATGCAGATTCATAACAAATTAAAGGTATAGATTTTGTGCCGTCAGAAGCTCTAAAAACATGCTTTTTCTGTTTTTTAGCAGAAAAAGTATAGCCGCCAAAAGAACCTGAAATATCTCTTATAAATCCAAATATATTTGGATAAGGTATTGATTCCTCTATCGGAACCAATTGTTGTTTACTTCTTGATTGAATCGTGCTTTGTCTAGGGTCTAATTGAAAAGCCGCATTATATGTATAATATGATTGATTTACAGCAGGCGAATAACTTACATTCACAGGCAGTTTATCGGGTTTCCCTTTTTTAGAATATAAATCATAACTTATTCCACCAGTAATTAATTTCGCTTTTGGGTATTCACCTAATGAGTCTTTTAAAGCTTGAAATAATGGAAATTCATTTACACTTGTTATCCACTCTGTATTGGGGAATGCATTCTCCGGCCACAAAATATAATCTGTTGTTTCGCTAATTTCTTGTGATGTACATTGTAAGTATCTTTCTTTTAGTTGTTCTACACTCCAGTTATACTTCTCTGTATGACAATTTATATTAGGATGAATTACGACGACTTCGACTGATTTCCCCTTTTCATTATAACTAACAAATCGAATAATAGAAAAGAGCAATGGAACTAACACAACTAAGCTAAATACGAGAATATTAGCCTTCAGATTTTTATTCATTTTTCTTTCTCTTAGAACTTTTTTAACACATTCAAATAACAAAATATTTACAGCTAAAATCCAAATACTTCCTCCCATAACTCCAGTCCATTCATACCATTGAATAAGTGAAGGAAACATCCCAAAAGCATTTCCTAGAGAAAATAAAGGAAATGCAAAATCCCATGAAACATGTAATAATTCTAGAGACACCCAAAAACAAACAAAAGCTAAATGTCCAAGTTTTTGTTTCCCTTTTCGTTTTAAAATATGAGGAATAAATAAAAAACTAGCAATTAATATGCTGTTAATAATAGAAACCATTATTGCATTTTTATAGCTCATGGAAATAAACCATCTTAAACTTGATAAGTGCCAAATCAGCATAGCAATAAATACGACTCCAAAGTATGAGAACTTACTTTTTGATAAAGCAATTACCTTTTCTTCGACTATGAAAAGAGGAACAAAAGCTATCAATACTAAATAGCTTAAAGGTATTGGCGGCCAACTTAAAGCCAATAGTAAGCCTGTTAGAATTGCTCCTAGTATAAGATTATTTATACTTGAAAATATAGTCTTCATGAAATTATAATTAAAAGAATCATCTCGAAAATTACTTCGAGATGATTCACTGTATAAGTAATAGTAAGTCGTTTTTAATGATTTTAAATAAACAGTTAAATTTTTTTTAACTAAAATAAATTACTGATTATGTAAGTCAAAACATACATTATTTCGATATCAATAGCTTTTGCGTATTAACAGTTCCATCAAAAGCAATTACTTGCACAAAGTATACTCCTCCTGTCAACTCTCCTGTATTTAATATTATTCGGTCTTTTGCTTCAAAGAATTGATTGACTAACTTTCCGTTAATATCTGTAATTCTGACTTCGTAATCATCATAATCCGAAGGAAGGCTTATAGTTGTAGAATACTCACTAGCTGGATTAGGGAAGATTTTAACATCCATTGAGTTACCACCACTTACACTATTATTTATATAAATATCCTTATCATCTGGATTCCCAAGGCAATCATCTATTGCTACACCATGAATGTCTTCGAGATCACCTGCTGTAGATGTCATATTTGCAGATATCTGTCCTCCAAGATCTCCTTCGGAACATTCAGTACTCCACTCAACATCAAATGTAATTCCACCCCTACAAGCTGGAGGTATATTATAGACCTGATCTAAAAAGCATTCATTCATAACAGATTGAACAAGTGTAGGGACGCAACCTTCTCCATTAATTACACCACCTAAAGAAGAAAAAGGTTGGATATTTGTTACCTCACCAAACTGAACAGCTAAATATAATACATAAGGATCATCAACACCTGTTGAATAACTTAAAGTATAAGATGTTGGTGGATCACTATCACATACTGTTGTTGGCCCACTAACATTAAGAGAATTGTTTGGCAAAACAATACAGGCTTTACTTTCTGTACCAATACTAATTGCTGCAATTAGCATTAAAAAAAGGATAAATCTTTTCATAATATATATTTAAAAGGTTAATAATCATTTCTGTAACTTGTCTGATTTCTTTTACATCCTTAGTGAAACCAGATATAAAAGCACTTTTAAATTTATTAGAAAGGAATTGCTAAGAATTATGAACTAATAAACGAAACAACTGTGTAACACTTTCTTAAAATAATTGAAAGAAATTTAGCAAATACTAGTTAGAAAGTTTTCATACTGCATCTTAGAAATCTTTGAGTTAAAATGATGTGTATTAACTATTTTGAATAACATTAGAAGATCGAAAAAAATCATAGAATCAATTTTTTTGATTCTTGTTAGTTTAGTACTATAATTAAAAAAGGGAAATTGAAGCTATTTCGAATTGTATACAATAGGGACTACCATTTTGTATGTTTTATTTGTTTTCAACCCAAGCCCTTTATAATTAAATAATAATTTTGCATTTTACAAATAATGCAAAATATTATGCTTTAAATAGACAAATTATAAGGTTGAAAGGCCAATATATGAAAAATAAT
>CAYOIL010000019.1:6779-22076 GCA_964403985.1 uncultured Saprospiraceae bacterium | reverse complement strand
CCATTCTAACAAAGTAACTCTAAGTTAAAAACGAAACAACCATTTTTATCCAATAAGTATGTGAATTTTAACATTTATTTCATATTCATCATTGGGCTTTAAGCCCAATGAATTACTTCCATTTTTGCTTTATACTTACAGTATAATATCCATTCTCAATAGCATAAATAATTAATCCTGCAGTATTTTTTGAGCCTGTTTTCTGTAATAACTTTTTACGGTGTCCTTCAACAGTTCGTGAGCTAATAAAGATTAATTCACCAATCTCTTTGTTTGTCTTTTGATCACAAATTAATTCCAATACCTCTTTTTCTCTTTCCGTCAGATCGATTTGCGAAGTCCGGGGTTTTTTACTTCCAAAATGCATCTTTTCTCTTATTAATTGTACAATGAAATCGTTATAGTGAAAGCCTTTCTCTACAACATTGATTATAGTATTATAAAATTCTTCAGGTTTTTCGTTTTTTGGCATAAAAGCAGAAGCTCCTATTTCCATCATTTTCATAATTAATGATGGTTCATAATGTGAGGATAGAATGACTATCTTGATTGTAGGATATTCTAAGGATAATCTTTTTGTCACATCTACACCATTCAAAATAGGCATTTCCATATCACACAATAATAAATCAGGCAATTCTTCTGTGCTTTCCAATAACTCTAAAAGATGAGCACCATGTTCAGCTGAAATACCTGCTGACATCATATCATGATTATTTATCATCATCGCTAAGCCTTGCCTAAATAATGATTCATCATCAACAATTGCTATATTGTATTTTTTATCTTGCATAAATCATCTATTAAAAAGTGAAAACTACTTTAAATCCTTTTATTCTATTTGTATCAATTTCCATGGTAGCCTTTAAAAGATCAATTCTTGTTTGAATACTGGAAAAACCCAATCCTAAAGATGCATTAGAATCTTTAATCCCTTTTCCATTATCTTCATAAGTTAGCTTTAACCTTCCATCTTCTTCTTTCGAAGATATAAAAACTTCAGAAGCTTTAGCATGTTTAATGGTGTTATGTATTAACTCTTGAAAAATCCTGTATATATGCAATTCAGAAGATTTACTAAACTCTTTCCATTCATTCTCTATCTCTGTAGTTACTTTTAATTCCCCAGTTCTAGTTATTTCTTTAGACAATGACTCAAGAGCACTCTTAATACCAAATTTTTCAAGAATAGGAGGATATAAATTATGGGATATCAATCGTGTCTGGGTTATACTATCCGTTAAAGAACTTTCAATATGATCTAGTATTATATCCAACTTATCGTTCGAATCAATTGAACTTTTTAATAGATTTATGTTAAGATTTACTATACTAAGTTTCGAACCAATATCATCATGTAAATCTTTCGCTATCCTTAATCTCTCCCTTTCTTGCACTTCAATCGTATTCTCTATTATACTATTTTTATACTTTATCTCTTTTTCATGTGCTTCTTCTAACTCTTTTAATATTCTACTCTGAAAAGCATTGTATAGAACAACAACTCCTAATGCAAGAACTATAACAACAATTATGCTTATAACTATAATTAGAAAAAGTCCTTTGTCACTCATTTCTTTATAGTTTTAGTTTAAGATTAGTTCTGTTTTTCATATAAATCTGATATAGTCCGTAACTTATTAATAACATTACAACATAATTTACTCCTAGTCTTATATCAAACAAAATGTCAGAGTAATATTTATCCATCTTAATTATCTTATTACTATATAAATAAAAGATTAAAGATCCTGATGCTTCAATAAACAATGTACTTATAAAAGTTACCGAAGCTTGCATATATTGCTGATCATGTTTTCGGTTTTGAATTAACACAATAAACAAAAAGATACTTATTAAAATCATATACAACTCGACAAGAAATCTTGTATAACTATTAAAGGTATCAAGCGGCTGAATAAATATTGAATTCAATAGAATAGGGCATATACCGATCCCTAGTATTAAAAAATACTTAAATTTTATATTAAAAATTTTAAAGCAATTTCGAAAAAACAATGTTAAAACTACAAATTGAACGATTGTATAAATATGTAGCCCAAATAAATTATTTTCAAATAATTTAGCTGATACTGTAGCAAGAATTTCAAAGAAAGCTTTTGTTATAATATAATAATGAAAACTTCTTTCAACTTGATTTGAATTCCTAAATAGTATTATACTAGAAAGCGCACATAAAATTGAAAATATAACTAAACTTTGATAGCTAAATAATTCAATCAATTTTAAAGAGCATCAATTACATTGAGTAGGACAAACTTTCGTATAATCTGCTATAATATTGAAATTCAATCCACTTCCTGTAATACCCACTAACATTAAATGTGGCATGGTATCAGCTGACATACCAAAGTAAAACCTAGAATCAGTAATTCCTGGCTCACCTACAATAGCTCTTAAGTCATCAATTGGTATTTCAAAATAATTAAATACATGTCGATCCGTATATAATTTATGGTCATTTTGCCATTTTGTACGCATTGTGTCAAATGCTCCTCGAGTTAATAAAGAATCCGTTAAAATAGTTGGTTTCTTATCAGTCAGTTCTCCTATTGTACCTTTTGTGCCTTTTGCAACATCAGTTGCTTTATCACATGAATAAGATACCGACACTAGTGCTACTAATAGTAGCAAATTAAAAATTGATTTCATTTTGGTTGTTTTTAGTTATTGGTTATCGAATAAAAATACACATTTATTTTTGTATTAGATTCGAAGATCATTGAAAAACTTTTTATAAATTTCTTAGTCTTAACAATGGCAAGAAAAGTTTTCCATGATGTGTCCTAAACTATTGACATTTTAACATTTCTTGTTTAAGGAACCCCCTTTACATTCTATAAAAAGTTTTTCCTTACATTTTATAGAATCGAATAACCTCTCCTATAGGAACTTCATTCTCATCTTCAAGCCGAATAAAATAAACGCCTGGAGTAAAAGAAGTTACATCGATACTTGAGCTTTGTTTAAGGGTATAAAAATTCAATTGGTTTTCTAGTGCTCCTAGCATATTATATATCTTTATTGTACTTACATTTTCTAAATACTCATTACTCGCATCGATGTACAGAGAATTGTTTACAGGATTTGGATAAACATTAATTACCTCATTATCTGTATCATCTATTTTAATTGAAACGATCTCACTAAAACTAAATTCTCCATTATAATCAATCTGCTTAATTCTGTAATAAATTAAATTATTTGTGATATATCTTGAATCAGTAAATTCATAATTTACTTCTTTGGTTGAATATCCAGCAGCTTCAATTTCTCCAACTTTCTCAAATTTATTTGTTGAAGGGTTCAATCTTTCTATTTCAAATTGATCACTATCCTTTTCATAACTTGTTGACCATTGTAATAGTGGACCTTCTCTGCTTTCGCTTACAGCGATAGAAGACCAAGTAACAGGTAAAATTATTCCTTCTGGAACTGACACTGTTTCTAACCAGCCGTCATCCGACGATGCATTCGTATCTACACACACTCTTATTCTTAAAACATTGCCAACAATTCCTGATTGATTTACATTAGCTGTAAATGGTCCAGCTATCGAAGATCCACATGTAGTACTTGATAGAGTATGACCACTTCCTGGACAGCCATTAATATTAGCAACAGTAATATATGGTGCTTCATCAACTGAATATTTAACATCCATATAATCAATACTTCCAACAGTTGTAGAAGATTCCCAAGAAGCTCCTGTTGGAATTGTAAATTGAACATTTACACTTGATGTTGGCACACCTGAAATATCCAATATTGGACTAACCCAACAAGCTTCTTCATCAACATCTTCAAAATGCAAATAACCAGATTTTGTAAATAAACCCTCTGAATCTATTCCAGATAGATTTAATAGGCCATCAATAGTCCAGTCAACATCGTCAAAATCAAAACTATTACATGTTTCTCCAGAAGAACCAGTACATGGACCAAGAAGGATTCCTTTATTTGCACTGTCAAAAGTCTCAGTATATTGTGAAAAGCTCTGAATCACGAAGGTAAATAATAAGCTAGCGGTAAGTAAATATGTTTTCATACAAATTAAATTTTACAGTTTGAAAAATGCAGATGAACTAACGTCCATCTGTAGTATTTTTTTAAGATCTTGATGGATATGTTCCTTCAAGGCATACAATGTAGTTTATTCCTAAAAATGGTGGAGAAATACTAAAAGCTTGATTCCCTCCGCTCAACGTACCAGCTGCCATTGAAGCTGTAGCCGAAGCTGGACCATATAATGGTGTTTCACTAATCGCCATTGCCATACCATCTGGCTCGTCTCCAGATGCATCATCTTCTGAAGCAGGAATTCTAATTTGTGCAGAAGGAAGATTAGCTGTAGTCAATTGAACTGTTTGTCTGCCTCCTCTTTCTCCTAGTGACACAGTGCTCAATCCTGGTCCAGAACCTTGACTTACTGGAACTCTACCTCGCAAATCAGGAAGTGCAAAAGTTGTTCTACCATCTCCTCCATAAGTTGTACCTAGTATAGAAAATAAAGCGTTGTATTGAGCAATTGCCAATAATTGACCTTGACAGAATGCCCACCCACGTGGTGCAAAGTTTCCTGCGAATAAAATAACTTGGCCTAAAAACGGATCCATAATAATTGTTTTTTGAGTTTTAAAATTTATTTTTTGTTGTAGGACAAATATCAATTACTATCTCCTTCCGTTTAAGAGTTTAATTACGCGTTCTTTTATGCGTATAAATACGTATACTGGTTTATTTTAAATCAACTTGCTGTTATATTCGTAACTATTTTATGTTTTTGCATTATTAAAAAATGAAACTAAAACTGCCTTTACTCTAGAATTACTTAATTCTTATTTACTTTCGCAAAAAATATATTCAATGCTTTTTAATCAATCAATAACACAAGGTATTCCTACCTCTTTGCCTAAAAAAAAGGACTTTGACCCTTCTGTTAGCCATGCACCCAAAAGAAATATTTCAAGCCTTTCTGACGATGATTTAAAACTGTCTATTGAAAATGCTCTCCGATATTTTCCCGCAGAATGGCATAGTGAATTGGCGCAAGAGTTCATGAAGGAACTCGACCTTTATGGCAGAATATATATGCACCGATTTCGCCCTGCATATAAAATGTATGCTAGACCATTAGAAGAATATCCTCATCAATCCAAACAAGCAGCAGCAATCATGTTGATGATTCAAAACAATCTAGATCCTCTAGTTGCTAAACATCCGCATGAGCTAATTACTTATGGAGGAAATGGTGCAGTATTTCAAAATTGGGCTCAATATCTTCTAGTGATGAAATATCTTAGTGAAATGACCGATGACCAAACATTGGTAATTTACTCTGGTCATCCACTTGGTCTTTTCCCCAGCCACAAAACAGCACCAAGAGTAGTCGTTACTAATGGAATGATGATTCCTAATTATAGTTCGAAATCTGACTGGAACCGCTACAACACATTAGGAGTTACTAGTTATGGTCAAATGACAGCAGGTTCATTTATGTACATAGGGCCGCAAGGTATTGTTCATGGAACTACAATCACTTTATTAAACGCTGGTCGTTTAAATGGGATTCAAGATTTATCAGGACATTATTTCATAACATCTGGACTTGGTGGAATGAGTGGAGCCCAAGCTCTTGCTGCTATTATTTGCAATTGCGTGGGTGTTTTAGCAGAAATTGATCGAGATGCAATAGATCAAAGACTGGCTGATGGCTATATTTTGAAAGAAAATATTTTTGATTCCTTACCTGATTTATTAGAAGCAATGAAGGAGTCAAGCTCCAAAAAGAAAGGAATTGCTTTAGTGTATCATGGAAACATTGTCGACTTGTGGGAAGCTTTAGTGGAAGCTGACATTCCTATTGCTTTGGGATCCGACCAAACTTCCCTTCATAATATTGACGATATGGGTTATTGCCCGGTAGGATATACTTTCGAAGAAGCCGCTGACCTTTTAATTTCAGACAAAAATAAATTTGACCAAGAAGTAAGCAATACCTTAAAAAGGCATGTAAATGCCGTTAACATTTTAAGTAAAAGAGGAATGTATTTTTGGGATTATGGAAATGCATTCTTAAAAGAGGCAGGAAAAGCTGATGCCGATGTGTGGAAGAATAAAGAAAAGAATCAATTTATTTATCCTTCATATGTGGAAGACATAATGGGTCCATTATGTTTTGATTATGGTTTTGGACCATTTCGATGGGTTTGTAGCTCAGGAACACTTGAAGATTTATCTATGACTGATAAAATTGCAGCAAATGTTTTAAAAGAAATGAGGGCTGAAGCGCCCAAAGAAATTCACGGTCAACTTGATGATAATATACGTTGGATTGAAAACGCGCAAGAAGATATTCCTGTAGTTGGTTCGAAATCAAGAATCCTTTATGCTGACGCTCAAGGAAGAATTAAAATAGCACTTGCATTTAATGATGCAATTAAAAATGGTAAATTACAAGGTCCCATAGTTCTAGGAAGAGATCATCATGATGTTTCTGGGACGGATAGTCCTTATCGTGAAACATCTAATATTTATGATGGGTCAAGCTTTACTGCAGATATGGCCGTTCATAATGTAATTGGTGACTCTTTTAGAGGGGCAACTTGGGTTTCTATACACAATGGTGGAGGTGTAGGATGGGGAGAGGTCATTAATGGAGGTTTCGGAATGCTAATTGACGGTTCAGCAGAATCAGAATCAAAAATTAAAATGATGTTGCATTGGGATGTAAACAATGGAATAGCTAGACGAAATTGGGCAAGAAATGAACATGCGATCTCTACAATTAAAAGAGCAATGGAAGAAGAGCCACTTTTAAAAGTTACTTTACCCTCTTTAGTTGATAAAAACATCCTAGATAAAATATAAATGATGAAAATAGAATTCAATTGGGAAGGAAACAAGTACGAATCAAATTTCAATGAACCTATTGACATTTCAATCCCGTTAACGCCTAATGGAGAAAACCCGAACTGTTTTTACGCTCCGCCTTTTACTTCATCCCCTGTTGAGGTTGGAGATTTTTTGGGTTCAACCCAAAAAGGAGGTCTAGTGAATTTCATGAATATAAAACTCAATCCCCACGGAAATGGTACTCATACAGAATGCTATGGTCATATAACTACTACAAGCGATACAATAAACTCGGTGTTTAAAAAATTCATTATGCCTGCACTAGTATTCACTTGTTACCCAGAATTAAAAGAAAATGGAGATAAAGTAATTGATCTTCAAGCGTTAAAACTTTTGGACGAGCATAGCGAGAGCCATATTGATAGTATTCCAGAAGCATTAATCATTCGTACTTTACCAAATGATGATAGTAAAAAAACGAAAATATATAGTGGTACAAATCCACCTTATGTTTCCGCTGAATTTTTATTAGAAATAAGAAAAAGGGGAATAAAGCATTTATTAATTGATTTACCTTCGGTAGATAGAGAAGAAGATGGAGGGAAACTTGTCGGGCATAAAGCTTTTTGGGGCTTAAATGATGAAATACAGCGTTTTAACACTATAACTGAACTTATTTATGTTCCTTCTTTAATCAAAGATGGATTATATTTGTTACAATTAGGAATTAGCGCATTTGAAATGGATGCAGCTCCAAGTAAGCCAATAATATATAGGATGCAAAAAATATGAACCCTTTATCATCACATACAAGATTAAGAAGCTTATACAACAAGTACTTGTACTTGGATGATAATGCATATTATGATAAAAAAAGGTTTTTTGAGCAGAACGAAAGTGATATTCATAATATGAAACTTTCGGATGCCTTGTGGATAGAATCTGGTTATTTAGATGCTCTTTTTAAAACCTCTGATTTTGGTAAATTTTGTAAGAGATCACAACTTTTCTTGGAAAAATTAATTTTTCATAACATATCATATTTTAATGAAGAACAACTCTTTGAAAAGATTCTGCATCAACGAGCTGTATCTTATTACCAATTGAGAAACTATGACAAATGTATTCATAATGCAAAAGAACTTCTAAGAATTAATCCAAGTCGAAAGGATACTAGAAAAATACTCTTTTACGGAATTCGAAGTTCACACATTAAGTCTTTAAAAGTTATAAAAGCAGGCTTAATGGCATTTTTTCTTAGCTCCTTTATGCTATTGATGTTTCATCAGATTATTATTCTTTCTTTTTTTCCTGAGTTAACTTTTTGGTTTTTGCAGCTTATATGTTGGATGTGTATTCCAGCTTTTCTAGTTTTATTAGGTTCTAAAGTAGGGATAGACATAAAATCGAAATTGAAAGTAAATTCATTAGTCAAAAAGTAAGTTGATTTTATATCAATTATGTCATTTTTTCTTTGCCATTCTCCTTATATGATGTCATATTGGCAAGTTTAAGATAAGATTAAAGGATGGAACAGTTTATGCACTAGGAAATATCATTATCTTTGCAGTCAATTTTATAAAAAAGCGGAAATGCTAAATATCATAAAGAAAATCTTCGGGACAAAGTATGACAGAGATGTCAAAGAATATACACCCGTAGTAGGAAAAATAAACGAATATTATCAAGAATATCAGAGCTTATCTAATGATGAGTTACGATCTAAAACTCATGAATTCAGAAACAGAATAAGTGAGCACCTAAGCAATATAGATGCGGATATCGCTGCGTTTAGAGAAAAAGCGGAAAACGAAAAAGATCTTAGTCAAAGAGAAGAAATATTCGAAGAAATCGATCAAGTAAAGCTTGAACGAGATAAAGCACTAGAAGTCATATTAAAAATTATTCTTCCTGAGGCTTTTGCTGTTATTAAAGAAACGGCAAGACGTTTTACAGAAAATGATGAACTTACTGTTTCTGTTACTGACACTGATAGAGAGTTGGCAGGAAAAGGAAGAGATTATGTGACGGTAAATGGAGATCAAGCTATATGGAAAAATGAATGGGATGCTGCCGGAGGAAGAATAAAGTGGAACATGATACATTACGATGTTCAGTTAATAGGAGGAATGGTACTTCACGATGGTAAGATTGCAGAAATGGCGACTGGGGAAGGAAAAACTTTAGTGGCTACTTTACCAGCATACCTAAATGGACTTACTGGTCTTGGTATGAATGTTATTACTGTAAATGACTATTTGGCAAGAAGAGATCAAGAATGGGTAGGACCTATTTTCGAATTTTTACACTTGACAGTAGATTGTATAGATAAGCATAGACCACACTCGCCAGGGAGAAAACTAGCGTATAGATGTGATGTTACATACGGAACTAACAATGAATTTGGTTTTGACTACCTAAGAGACAATATGGTAAAATCAGAGTCTGAACTTGTACAATCTAAGCATCATTTTGCTATGATTGATGAAGTTGATTCTGTATTAATTGATGATGCAAGAACCCCTTTGATTATATCTGGACCTGTTCCTACAGGTACTGAAGAACAAGAATATCAGGCTCTCAACCCAAAAGTTTTCAAACTTTATTCTGAACAAAAAAAGCTGGCTACCTCTTATTTGGCGGAAGCCAAAAAATTATTGAAAGATGGGATAGGAGGATACAATGAAGGACAAGCAGGAATGTCATTATTACGTGCATTTAGGGCTCTTCCAAAATATAGACCTCTTATTAAATTTTTAAGTGAAGACGGTGTAAAACAAGAGCTTAATAAAGCAGAGAACTTTTACATGCAAGAGCAGTCTAAAAACATGCACATTGCTGACGAACCATTGTTATTTACAATTAATGAAAAAACAAGATCGGTAAATCTTACGGAGAAAGGAGCTGAATTATTAGCTCGAGGTGAAGATGATGAAGGATTCTTTGTTATGCCAGATATTACATCTGAAATGCAAAATATCGAAGAAAACTACGAAGGCACTGAAAGTGAAAAGAGTGAAATGAAAGAAAATTTGATTAGAGATTATACTCAAAAATCAAAGCGTCTTCACTCTACTAATCAACTATTAAAAGCATATACTTTATTTGAAAAAGATGAAGATTATGTTGTAATGGATGGACAAGTAAAGATTGTTGATGAGCAGACAGGTCGTATGATGGAAGGTCGTCGATATAGTGATGGATTACACCAAGCTCTTGAAGCAAAAGAGAGTGTGAAAATAGGAGAAATAACTCAAACTTATGCCACAGTAACTTTACAGAATTATTTCCGTATGTACCATAAGTTATCTGGTATGACAGGTACGGCAGAAACTGAGGCTGGTGAATTTTGGGAAATTTACAAACTAGATGTTGTTGTTATTCCTACTAACAGACCAATCATAAGGGATGATAGAAATGACTTAATCTATAAGACTGAGAAAGAGAAATTTAATGCTGTAATCGAGGATATCGTTAAATTTTCATCTGAAGGAAGACCTGTATTAGTGGGTACTACATCAGTTGACATTTCCGAAAAATTAAGTCGAATTCTTAATTTAAGAGGAATTAAGCACAACATATTAAACGCAAAACAACATCAACGAGAAGCAGAAATTGTTTCAGAAGCTGGAAAGAAAGGTGCGGTAACAATTGCCACAAACATGGCAGGTAGAGGTACCGATATAAAACTATCCGATGAGATCAAAAGTCTTGGTGGATTAGCAATTATTGCTACTGAACGACATGATTCGAGAAGAGTTGATAGGCAGTTAATGGGTCGTTCAGGACGTCAAGGAGATCCAGGATCTTCACAATTCTATGTTTCTTTGGAAGATAGATTAATGAGGATTTTTGGTGGAGAACGTGTGTCCAAAGTTATGGATAGAATGGGTCTTAAAGAAGGTGAAGTCATTCAAAATTCTATGATTACCAAAAACATTATTTCTTCTCAGAAAAAAGTCGAAGAAAATCATTTTGGTACAAGAAAGAGGTTGTTAGAGTTTGATGATGTAATGAATATTCAAAGAGAGGCGATTTATGGAAAAAGAAATAATGCTTTATCAGGTGAACGTTTATCAGTAGATTTATTTAATCGATTCATGGATCTGACAGAAAACATTTTTGTAGACTACAAACAAGTAGGAGACTATGATGGTTTCAAAAACACTTCTATTTTAAAACTAGGTGTTGATCCAGAATTGGATGAGGCAGAATGGAATGAAGGGTCAGATACAAAATTACTTGTAAAGTATCAGAATCAAGTAATTGAGCAATACGAGCGTAAAAAGGAACAAATTAATAATGCTCTATACCCAACAATAAAGAATGTCCATGAAACAGAAGGGCATCGGTACAAAAGAATAATGATTCCATTTACTGATGGTCGTCAGAATCCACTTCCTGTATCAGCAGATATGGCTCAAGTAGTTTCTACTGAAGGACATGCAATAATGGAGGAAATCGAAAAAGCTGTTACACTTGCATTAATTGACGAAAACTGGAAAGAGCATCTTCGTCAAATGGATGAATTGAAAGAATCTTCGCAAGCAGCTTCATTCGAACAAAAAGATCCATTAGTAATTTACAAAATGGAAGCTTTCAATTTATTCCAAGATGTAATTGGTAGTATAAATCAGGATGTATGTTCTTACTTAATGAAAGGAAAGATTATTATACAAGGTGATGTAAAAGAGGCAGCTGAACAAAAAACTGACTTGAGCAAAACTCAAACTAGTAGAGAACAGCAAGCAGCAAGAGCTGCAGCTCAGAATGCAGGAAGAACAAGGAAAATAGTTGAACAATATGTTCGACAGGAAGAAAAAGTAGGAAGGAATGAGCCTTGCCCTTGTGGTAGTGGTAAAAAGTATAAATCATGTCACGGGAAATAAACTCTATTGCCAGTTACATTGATAATACGCTATTGAGTCCTACTGCAACACTTGATGCTTTAGAGCAATTTTGTCTTTCTTCATTGAAATATGATTTTGAATCCGTATGCATTCCTCCTCATTTTGTGAGTAGTGCAGCTTCTATTCTTTTAGAAAGCTCTATAAATGTATGTACTGTTATTGGATTTCCTTTGGGTTACAACCCAAAAAAAATAAAAGCCGAAGAGCTTATAGATTCAATGAAAAATGGAGCAGAAGAATTAGATATTGTTATTAATCAATCATTATTACATAGTGAACATTATCAAGAATTACTTGATGAAATGACATTTCTAACAAACCTTGTGCATCAAAAATATGGAATAGTAAAATTTATAGTAGAGACAGCTAATTTAAAAGCAAAACAACTTGATGTAATCTTAGACATGTGTTTGGAATGCAAAGCAGATTATATTAAGACTTCCACTGGATTTGCAACAAAAGGAGCTGAATTATCTACTGTAAAAAGGTGGAAGAAAAGAATAGGAGAAAAGAATTTAAAAATAAAGGCTTCTGGAGGCATTAAAAATTCCAAAGAAGCTGTTAGCTTTATATCCGAAGGAGCAGATCGTATTGGTTGTTCCAAGGGAATTTTAATAGTCGAGGAATATGAAAATAAATAAGATATTTTATATAGCAATATTGATTTTTGGTTTTGTGATAAGTGCACATACTCAAAATGTCATTAATGAGGAGCCGGATATTACTCGCGCTATGGACTATTATAAGACATTGGCAAATTCCACGGACCATATCAATGGTTGGAGAATTCAGCTTATTAATACCGATAATCGAAGACAAATGGAAGCTGCAAGAGCTAAGTTTAGTTCAAAATATCCTTATTTAAAAATGACCTGGGAGCATGTACAACCTTATTATAAAGTAAAAGTAGGTGCATATAAAGATAAAATGGAGCTTGAGGCATTTTTAAGGGAATTAAAAGCTGATTTTCCGAGAGCGATCCCAGTTAGAGACAAAATTTATAAATCTGAATTATCCCTTTAGATGGCTTTACCATCAAAGGCATACAAAAATAGATTTGATTGGTTAACAATATCAATATATGCTTGCCTTGTGATAGTAGGTTGGCTTATGCTGTATGCTGCTGTATACGAAGACGGAGTCTCATTCAATCCATTTAGTCGAGAGTCTCCTTTATTTACACAAACTATTTGGATAATTTTATCCTTTGTTGCTTTTTGGCTTGTTTCGAATCTAGATTGGAAAATATGGGCGTCTATTGCCTATCCGATATACGGTTTAGCCATTGTTCTTCTTATTGCTGTCATTCTATTTGGACCAGAAATTAAAGGTGCAAGATCTTGGTTTCGAATAGCTGGCTTTAGTTTTCAGCCATCTGAATTTGCAAAACTAGCTACTGCCTTAGCCCTATCAGCTTACTTAAGTGTCTATAACTGTGATTTAAGGAAGATAAAATCACGTGCTATTGCTTTTGGAATTATCATACTCCCTATGGCTCTTATTGTTATACAAGGAGATCCAGGATCAGCTAGTATATTTTTAGCATTTGGTTTTGTATTATATAGAGAGGGATTAAATAGTAGTTTCTTTATAGCCGCAATAAGTCTTTTTTTGGCTTTTGTTTTAACTATTATGTTCGAACCATTAATTGTTATCCCATTATTTATAGCGGCAGTAGGTCTTGTTTTTCTTAGTCAATTGAGAAATAAAAGAACAGGAATCATAATCTTTTTATCAGCATTTGCTCTTCATATTTTATTATGGAATTTTCCATTAGAGTCTTATGAATTTTTTGAAAACATATCAAGAAAAAGCATATTAATAAGCCTACTATGTATTGATATTGTGGGAATTTCAGTTGCTTCATTTTATTTATGGTCGAAAAGATCAAGGCAACTTGTTACTATTCTTATGCCTGCATTAATTCTAATATCAGGAATTTCAGTTGGTACAAATTATATCTTTAATAACTTACTAAAACCACATCAACAAGATAGAATAAATGTTTGGTTAAAGCCATCAGAATGTGATCCAAGAAAGAGTTTGTATAATATTATTCAATCTAAAACGGCCATTGGTTCTGGTGGTTTAGTAGGAAAAGGATATCTTAATGGTACAATGACAGAACTAGATCATGTTCCAGAACAGACTACTGATTTTATCTTTAGTATAGTAGGAGAAGAACAAGGTTTTGTAGGTGTATTTAGCATCATCATACTTTTTGGGGTGTTAATTTATAGGATTATCATGATTGGTGAAAAAGCTAAAAATTTATATGTTCGTAGGTATTCCTATGCGATAGCTGGAATGTTATTTTTCCATGTATTTATTAATATAGGAATGACTATGGGTATATGCCCAGTAATAGGTATACCTTTGCCCTTTTTGTCAAAAGGAGGGACTGCATTGTTGTTCTTTTCAATAATGATAGGTATTTTAGTGAAAATGGAACATTCCAGATTTGAAACATAGCAAATGGAATTTAATATAGATTTCCTTGATTTCGTACTTTTTCGTGTCAATAAAGAGATAGAATTCACTGTTCGTTCGGTTATCCTCATTATTGTAGGCTACTTACTCACTAAGCTTATAATTTATGGAGTTAAGAGAGTATTAAAGGCTTACTTTAACAGGCGTAAAATAGATATTGGCAGATCTTACACTATTATTACACTTGTTAAATATGTAATCTATGTTATAGCTTTTCTTACGATAATTAACTTATTAGGAATTCGACTAAACTACCTGCTAGCAGGTTCTGCAGCTCTTTTGGTAGGTGTAGGACTTGGTCTTCAGAGTACTTTTAATGATTTTTTCAGTGGATTAATTCTATTAATTGATGGTACTCTTGAGGTAGGAGACATTCTATTAATAAATGAAAAACACTTTAAAGTGAAATATATTGGGATAAGAACCTCAAAGCTAATTGACATTAGAAATCATTTACACATTATTCCCAATTCACAATTGGTCAATAATAAAGTTGACAATTTAAGTGATTCTAATTTACCTATTCGTTTTAAAGTAGAAGTAGGAGTTTCTTACAATAGTGATCTTGCTCACGTCGAAAAGATCTTATTACAAGTAATTGCTCCGTTTAACAAATATAAAATGTCTTATCTTCCATCTGTCTTTCTAAAAGAATATGGAGATTCTGCTATTATTTTTCAACTCAATTTTTATAGCGAGCAAACATTCTACATTGAAAAAGTTTTAAGTGATATTCGGAAAGAAATAGGAAATGCATTTAAAAAAGAAGGAATTTCCATACCGTTTCCTCAGCGTGATGTTTGGATAAGGAATCAAGAAATTGATAACGATATACTACCAAATTCCCCAAAATAATGATTTTCAAGCAAGTGTATTAATTTATTTTGCATTTTAAGTGCAAAAATATGGTCAAATATTTTTTTAACTAAATAATTTTTTGAAATTTGCGTGCCTTTAGAAAAATTAGGCGTGAAATAAACATAACTAATTAATAACCAAAGATATAGTTTAATGAGAAAAG
>CAYOIL010000019.1:6100-6769 GCA_964403985.1 uncultured Saprospiraceae bacterium | reverse complement strand
GATGCCTTCTTTATCGAGAAAATTCAGAGTGATATACGAAAGGAAATTTCCAAAGCTTTTGCCAGAGCAGGTATTGAAATTCCATTTCCTCAACGCGACTTATGGATTCGAAATAAAGAAGATGTAGGTTTAAATGAGATCAAATAGTTTCAAAATGATGATTTTCAAGCAAGTGTATTAAATTATTTTGCCTCAAAAACGCAAAAAGATGGCTAAATATTTTTTTAACTAAAATATTTTATGAAATTTGCGTGCCCTAAGAAAAATCGAGAGATAAAATAAACATAACTAATTAATAACCAAAGATATAGTTTAATGAGAAAAGCAGATTTAGTATCTACCATTTCAGAAAAAACAGGCGTTGCAAAAGTTGACGTACTTGTTTCCTTAGAAACATTTTTTTCAGAGGTAAAGGATACACTAGGATCAGGAGAGAATGTATATGTAAGAGGATTCGGTTCTTTTGTAATTAAGAAAAGAGCAAAGAAGATTGGTAGACATATCAAGAAAAATGAGGCAATAGAAATACCTGAACACTATATACCTGCATTTAAGCCAGCGAAAATTTTCGTTGATCAAGTAAAAGATAACGTTAATTCTCTACCAAAAGACGCTAAATAGTGAATTCAAAGTCTCAACAACTAATAGCTATTGGAATCACAGTTGCAT
>CAYOIL010000019.1:0-6090 GCA_964403985.1 uncultured Saprospiraceae bacterium | reverse complement strand
GTAGAGTAGACCCAAAAATTGCACAAGCTGAAAAGTCAAGAAGTGCTAATTTCAAGGTAACAAGTATTGAAAATATTAGGCAAAATGTTTTTGATTCATTGGATGTTCAAAGCAGATCCTTTTATGATGGATTATTGTTAGAATTACAAAATGCTGAAGATGATAGCACTCGAATAGAGTCATTAAAAAACATTTCAGGATTTTGGTTTAGACAAGGTGAATATGCCTTATCTGGTGAAGCAGCTGAAGATATAGCTGAGATTAAGGAAGATGCAAGAAGTTGGTCTATTGCTGCAACTACATTCGGAGCAGGAGTAAAAAATGGAAAATCTGACATTAAACGAACTTTTAACCAGGAAAGAGCTGTTAATGCTTTTGAACAGGCTATTTCACTTGAGCCAGACAACATAACCAATAAAACGAATCTTGCAACAGTATATGCAGAGAAACCTCCACAGGATAATCCAATGAAGGGCATTTTAATGCTTCTTGACTTGGATAAAACTCATCCTGATAATGTTGGTGTTCTTTATCAGCTAGCAAGATTTGGAATTCAAACCAATCAGTTTGATAAAGCAATAGGAAGATTAGAACGGATTATTGAAATAAATCCTAATCTAACTAAAGCACATTGCCTTTTGGCGGAAGCCTTAAGTAAATCGAATAAAAAAGAGGAAGCACAGTTTCATATCGAAAAATGCCAGTCTTAAAGAAATAAATTAAGTAATTTAAAAATTTTAAATATGCCTTGCGGTAAAAAAAGAAAAAGACATAAGATCTCAACACACAAAAGAAAAAAGAGACTAAGAAAAAACAGACATAAGAAGAATAAATAAAATCTTATTCTGTCATTCACTACTTATTGATTTAGGTAATGAATTAGAAAAATATTTAATGGTTACTAATCTATGAAAGATTAGTAACCATTCAGATTAAGATTAATTATAGGATGCAATATATGTGGATATTTATATCTTTCTAAGTAGCATAACCCGTCCGTAATAATCACAAATTCGTTTTAGTTTCTATCATAAAGCATTCGCAAAAACGCATCGGCTATCACTTGTAAGTGAATTAGCCTATTTGTGTTTATAACCACTATATTGCTTAAATAAAAAGAAGTGGATAAAGAATTAATTGTCAATAAATCTACGGGAAAAGTAGAAATGGCATTACTTGAAGATGGAAAACTTATGGTAGTTCAAACACAAACTACCGATGAAAATTTACTAGTTGGAGATATATTTTTGGGTAGCATTAAGAAATTAATGCCATCACTAAATGCAGCATTTGTAGATATAGGAATTAGGAAAGATGCTTTTCTTCACTATTCCGACTTAGGCCCTCAGTTACGATCTCTTATCAGGTTTACTGATATGTCTAGAACTGGGAATAATAGAAATGCTCTATTGGGTAATTTCAAACTACAGCCTGACATTATTAAGACTGGTAAAATTGACCAAGTTCTAAAAAAGAAACAATTGGTTTTGGTTCAAATTACTAAAGAACCAATTAGTACCAAAGGTCCAAGACTTACGAGTGAACTCACGTTACCTGGTAGATACGTTGTACTATCTCCTTTCAATCAACATGTCGCAGTCTCGAAGAAAATTCCAGATGCTGAAGAGCGAAAAAGGTTGAAATTATTGATAGAAAGCATACGTCCTAAGAATTTTGGCGTTATTGTAAGAACTGCAGCCGAAGGTAAAATGGTAGCTGATTTACACGAAGAAATACGTCAATTAACTGAAACGTGGAGAAGTATTCATAAGCAGTTAAAGTCTATGGAGACACCACAAAAACTTGTGAGTGAAATAGATAAAACTTCTTCATATATACGAGATGTGTTAAACGAAGACTTCACAAAAATTGTGGTTAACGATACAGGAATGTATCAAAACATAAAAGGCTTAATGAAGCAAATTGCACCTGAACGTGCCAAGATTGTTTCTAATTACACCAGTCAAAAACCAATATTTGAATCATTCGGAATAAATCGTCAAATCAAAGCTTCATTTGGAAAAACCTCTACTATGAACAGTGGAGCATATCTAGTAATAGAGCATACTGAAGCAATGACCGTAATTGATGTAAATAGTGGTCCTAAAATGCAAAAAAGTGATCAAGAAGCTGCAGCATTGGCTGTTAATCTTGAATCGGCTAAAGAAATTGCAAGACAACTCAGACTTCGAGATATAGGAGGCCTTATTATTGTAGATTTTATCGATATGCGAAAGCAAGAAAACAAAGCTACTTTATACAAGGAAATGCGTAACTACATGAATGAAGATCGTGCCCAACATACCATTTTACCATTGAGTAAATTCGGTTTGATGCAGATCACTCGTCAACGTACTAAGCCAGTTGTTAAGATAGATACTAGTGAACAATGTCCAAGTTGTAAAGGAACAGGAAAAGCTGAAGCATCGGTTTTAATTACTGATAGGATTGAAAATGATCTAGAAAGAATTATGACTTCAAATCCACGTTCAAAACTTTCTTTGGAAGTTCATCCTTTCATCTATTCATATTTTACTAAAGGTATTTTCAGTCGAAGATTTGATTGGTATAAAAAATACTATACTTGGATAAAGTTGAAAGAAAACAACGACTTCTATTTAGACCAGTTTAAGTTTTATAATAAGAATGGTGACGAGATTAGATTAACTCACTAATTATGAAGTTACTCTCAGAGATTCAATTAAAGCGCAAAGCTAAAATTGTAAAGGTTGATGATGATTTTTTAAATCTTCAGTTAATTGCTAAAGGACTTAAATTAGGTTCAGTGATAGAAGTAAGTAGGAAAACATTTTGGGGCAATAGTATGTATTTAAGATGCGCATCGCATTCTATTGCTATACAGAAAAAGATTGCAAAACGCATTTATGTAGTAGAGTTATAATGGATAAAATAGCGTTAATTGGCAACCCCAATAGTGGTAAATCTAGTTTATTCAACGCCCTTTCAGGCTTGAATCAATCTGTTGGAAATTTTCCTGGAATTACTGTTGAGAAAAAAACAACACAGATTAAAAGTGAAGAAGGTACATTGGCGGAGCTAATAGACTTTCCTGGACTTTATTCTTTGTATCCGAATTCCAAAGATGAAAAATTAGTAAGCGATATTCTTACGGATGAAACCCATGATTTTCATCCTGACAGGATTATTTATGTTGTTGATGTTTTACAACTTGAGCGTCATCTCCTATTAGCTACTCAGTTAATTGATATGGGCTTCCCGGTTGTTCTTGCTGTTAATATGATAGATTTAGGAAAGAAAAAAAATCTTTCTTTAGATCTGAATTATTTGGAAGACAAGTTAGGTATTCCTGTAACTCCTGTAAGTGCTCGAACAAGAGAAAATATCGCAGAATTAAAGAGAGAAATTTTTAATAAAGAATTGGCTCTTCGGCCAAAAGCAATACATCAAAAATTAATACGTCAAAAGTATGATGACTTGGATTTTCAAGTAAAAGATACGATGGCGCGATATGATATTTTCACACCTTGGATATCAAAAGTAATTGTTGATGATTCAAATAATGATGCAAAAGGAACAAATCGAGTAGATGCAATTCTAACCCATAAAATTTTAGGTCCGATTATATTTTTTGGATTAATGTTATTGGTTTTTCAAGCACTATTTTCTTGGGCTTCTTATCCAATGGATTATATAGATCAGACATTTGGTTGGTTAGGAAATCTTACTAAGTTCACTTTTGGTTCAGGATGGATTAGTAGTTTAATTGCAGATGGGATATTAGCAGGGATTGGTGGAATTGTTATTTTCATTCCGCAAATTCTGGTCTTATTCTTATTTCTAGGGATTCTTGAAGAAATAGGATATATGTCAAGAGCTATTTATTTATTTGATGGATTACTAAGAAAATTTGGCTTAAGTGGGAAGAGTATAGTTGCATTAGTGTCAGGAGGCGCTTGTGCAATACCAGCAATAATGTCGACAAGAACAATCACCAACTGGAAAGAACGATTAATAACCATAATGGTCACCCCATTGATAAGCTGTTCTGCTCGATTACCAGTGTATATTATTCTTATAGAATTCATTGTTCCAGAACAAACTGTATGGGGAATCTTTTCACTTCAAGCGCTCGTTTTTATGGGCATATATTTAGTCAGTATAATTGCTGCACTTGGTTCTGCTTGGGTAATGAAAAAGATATTAAAGTCTAATGAACGGAGTTTTTTATTACTTGAATTACCCCGCTATAAAAAGCCTATATGGCGAAATATATTTCTTAATGTAAAAGAGAAAGTAGTTAGCTTTATATGGGAAGCAGGTAAAATAATATTTGTCATATCGATTGTATTGTGGTTTTTAGCTAGCTACGGACCTCCTAAGAAAATGGAAGTTGCGATAGAAGAAGCACGAGATTATGCGCTTATAAACAATTTAGACAATAGTGAAAGAGCGAATTTATTGGCTTCGACGAAACTAGAATATTCCTATGCTGGTCATTTAGGAAAAGCCATAGAACCGGTAATTAAACCATTGGGTTATGACTGGAAGATAGGGATAGCTTTAATCACAAGTTTTGCGGCAAGAGAGGTGTTTGTAAGTACAATGGCAACTATTTATGCAGTAGGAAGTGAAGATGATGAAAGTTCTTTAAAGGAGAAAATGCGAAATGAAACGCATTATTTGACAGGAGATAAAGTATATTCCACTGCAACTGCTTTGTCTCTTTTGTTATTCTACTTATTCGCTATGCAATGTATGAGTACACTTGCAGTGACCAAACGAGAGACCAATTCATGGAAATGGCCTATTATACAGTTTGTATTTATGACTGTACTGGCATATGCAGCGGCATTTACTGCGTATCAAGTATTGTCATAAATAGAAAAGAGGAAGTGGTGCTTGAATTGGATAAGTCTAAAATTTAAGTAGCACTAACTTCACAATTCATTGATATACATATTATTATAAAGGCTTTTTTGTATGATTAATTCTAGTAATATGAATTTTATCATAACAGAAAAACATTGGCCCGTCTTAATTCAAATAAAGAAATAAGATCTTTTTGTATAACTTATTTATCTTACGTCCATGAAAAAAAATTGGGATCCAGACGAAGAAAGATATTTTGGAATAGGAATTGTACGTCCTAAGACGAGAGAGAATGTGGGTGTTTTATGGAGAACAGCACTAATTTATGGAGCTAGCTTTGTATTTATTATCGATGCAAAGTATAAGAAACAAGCTTCTGATGTCTTAAAAGTATGGTCTAAAATTCCACTTTTCCAGTTTGAGACTGTAGAGTCTTTTCTAAACACGGTTCCATATAGTTGTAAAATTATTGGTATTGAAATGGATGAAGATTCAATACCTATTAAAAATTTTGAGCATCCGGCAAGGGCAATTTATCTTTTAGGTTCGGAGGATAATGGTTTATCGAATGTTATGAAGAATAAATGCCAAGATCTCATATTATTACCAGGTGAAAGGTCTTTAAATGTAGCTGTTGCGGGGAGTATTGTAGTATTTGATAGGATTAACAAACTTGGTTTTAAAAAGTAAATTCATATACTTTTCTAAATGATGAAATAAATTAAAGAGAAAAGGTGTCTAAGCAATTGTAATATCATTAACTGTAGATTGGATATATTAAGATAAATAGCAATACAAAAAAACCTTTATAAAAATTTGACTATCAGAAACTTAAAAAGTTAGTACTACTAAAATTTTGAATATTTTATTTTATATGGCATCTGTAATCTATCTCCTATTTAAAATGACTTTCATCATTTAATTATATGGATAATAAAAACGCATTAAGATAAATAGCAATACAAAAAAACCTTTATAAATTGTTGACAGTCATAAACTTATAAAGTTAGTACCACTAACTTTCTCGCACTCCCCTTCTTTCCCTTTTGCTACATCCTTTACTAAATAACAATTCAATACCAAAGGCCAAAATCAACTTTTCATTTTCATAGGAAGTAAAAAGTAATCCTCATACAATAATATTATAACTGTATATTTAACTCATAAATGTAATGACCTAATATCCTGAGTTCGGGATTACCTAGCTTATACATTTTGTTGATTATTAAGAGTTTATAT
>CAYOIL010000018.1:646-26998 GCA_964403985.1 uncultured Saprospiraceae bacterium | reverse complement strand
TTCACCAAGCATTTCAGCTGCTTTAGATGTTAATTGACCACCAACTTGGTCTTTTACCATGTCTAGTAAATTAAATGACATATGCGTTTTGTTTTTGTGACATCTTTTGATGTCTTTTATTAATAATAATTATTGTTAATTTGTCTTATTTCTATTAAATTTCCTTTGAAATTCAATAACTAAAACATTCTCAACCTTTCAAATATATTAAAAATATCATGTATACCTATGAAAGACCTTAGACTATTATATTGCAATAATATATATATAACTTACGCATCATGTATTAATATCTGTAAGTCATGAGTTTGGATTATTTTAGCCTTTTTCATCAAATTTTGACATCGAGTCAAACCTTGCCAGAAAAGCAAGCAAAACTTCTTCGGATTTTTGAATCTGTACTTGATAATGCTTTGTCTGATGAGAAGATTTCTTTCGTTTCTCTTTTCGCAAAACTAAGCTACCTCGGAGAAAAATTTAACCTCGATGGAAGCCTTCGATATGAGCTTCATCAAGTCCGAAAAATGCTCGGAAATCAATCCGACGACAACAAAGAATCTATTTTTCAATTGTTGACGTTTCTCATCCCTAAACTTTGTTCCATTTGCTTTGGGATGAAAATCCCTTCTGAAGTTATTCCACTTATTCCTTTAAATTCAGGTGTTATTTTTAACAAAAGAAAAATAAGTGGATATCTACCAACCATAAAGTTTTATTGCTTAGAAATTGAAGTTAAAGAGGGTAAATTAGTCGGCTTTTCATCTGCTGACCCCACAGTAAAAATCGTTGTAGATTATAAACTTCAAGATAGGAATATTCAATTTTCATCTTCAATAGATAACATTTCGCAATTGCCAGTTTTGATGCAATTGATTGAAGTTGAGGTGTCTATGGACGAAATTTATCGACCAAATACAATTATTGTTGAACCTGATTTTCTCGTCGATGCAACAGCGATTGCAAGTTGTTTTAATGGTATGGACAAGTCACTGGTTGGATACATTCTGCGAAAGTATTTGCCGATGTCTCGTTCCAAAGCTCTTTTGTTAGGTAATATGTCAAATTATTTTCTTGACCGATTAATACAGCAACCAAAGTTAACTTTTAAAGAAGTGCTGCCTGAATTATTTGAGAATGATCCTATGGGTTTCACTGTTTTAAAGGATACGGAGGTTAAACAATTTGTTTCTGATCTTCAAAATCATTTTAAGAACATCCAATATACTGTAAATAACACCTTGCTCAAAGAAGGGATTGACCCGTCAAAGGTGTATTTGGAGCCAAGTTTTATAAGCCCTATATATGGTCTTCAAGGACGTTTGGATTTGCTTCTTCCAGACGCTAAACAACCGAAAATTGTCGAGTTAAAATCAGGTGGAATTTATAAGCCAAATGCCTACGGTGTAAATAGTCCGCACTATATTCAAACACTGATGTATGATTTATTGATACGTTCTACTTTTAAGCGGGTTGAACCCAAAAATTATATTTTATATAGCAAGGAACAAAAGAATCCATTACGCCTTGCTCCTAGGATTGTGGCTCAACAAAAAGATGCGCTACAAGTAAGAAATGAATTACTTCACTTAGAAACCGAAATGGCATTGGTTGATAAAAAACCGGGCTTTTTTGATTCAATAAACACTAATCAATACCCTGATAAAAAGGGTTTTGAGAAAAGTAACATTGAGGAATTTGAGAAAGTGTGGAGCGGCTTAGATCAACTAGAAAGAGCATATTTTAAAACTTACAGTGCCTTCATTGCTAAGGAACACAAACTTTCCAAAATCGGTGAATATGGGCAGGATAAAAGAAATGGATTAGCGGGTTTATGGCTCGATAGTGTGGAAGAGAAAACAGAACAGTTTGCCATGTTAACTATGCTAGAAATAGAAGAAAATAAGGCAGATGAACTTCAACCAATCATTCGATTAGTTCATTCCGATCAGACAAATGAAATATGTAATTTTCGACAAGGTGATATCTTGGTTTTATACCCTTTGGGCAAGGGAACCGCAAGCCCTCAAAACAATCAAATCTTTAAATGTAATGCCATCGATATTCAAGGCGATGAAATTACTGTCAGATTAAGAGGAATCCAGAAGAATTTTCAAATATTTAATGAGAATAAATTCTGGGCATTGGAGCATGATACTATTGATACTTCGTTTACCAACATGTATCGACAACTTTTTTTATGGGCTGCAGCGCCCAAATTAAAAAGAGAATTAGTAATCGGAAGAAGATTGCCTACTGAAAGAAAATTATTGCCTTTTAAACTTTTAGCTAATGAGCAATTTAGCCAGCTTACTGACAACCAAAAAGAAGTGCTATCTGCAATGATACAATCGCCTGATTATTATTTGGTATGGGGACCTCCAGGTACTGGGAAGACAAGTATGTTGATCTGTAAATACATCCAATATATGATGGACTTTACAAAGGATAACCTTTATGTACTCGCTTATACTAATAGAGCCGTAGATGAGTTATGTGCCTGTATTCATTCCTTAGGTGAAAAGTACGTTGATATGTATGTAAGAGTCGGTTCTGCCTACGGTGCTGACGAAAAATATGTACCTAATTTAATGAGATCCAAGATCAAAGGGATTACACATAGGAATAAATTAAAAGAGAAAATCCAATCTCACAGAATTGTTGTAGGAACGATAGCTTCTTTGGCTTCAAGACAAGTTATTTATGATTTAATTCCCGCTAAACGTGTCGTTATTGATGAAGCTTCACAAATCCTAGAACCGAATATTATTGGACTTTTGACTCGTTTCGAACACTATATTTTAGTAGGTGATCATAAGCAGCTACCTGCAGTTGTTGTTCAGCCCGAAGATGCAAGTCTAGTAGAGGAAGAAAGCTTACAAGGTATAGGTCTAAAAGATCGCAGAAATTCTTTGTTTGAAAGGATTTATCATTTAGCAAGAAAAGAAAATAAAAACTATTTATACGGCCAATTAAAGATGCAAGCTAGGATGCATGAAGAGATTATGAAATTCCCAAATGAAGAATTTTATCAGTATGAATTAATAGCTATGCCCAAAATAGAAAGATTAAGATCTACTCCGTCTCATTCTATTCCAAGAGTAGGATTTATCCAAGCTGATGTTCCGGAAGTAGAGACATTTAGTAAAACCAATCACAAAGAAATAGAACGAATTCTCGAGTTTGTTCCCCGAGTGTTGAAGGAAGGATATAAGCCCAAAGACATAGGAATTATAACACTTTATAGAGCACAAATTGCAGCTATTCAATCAGAAATCAATTCTACTTTGAAAGATTGCGAAGATATTTCAGTTGATACAGTTGAGAGATATCAAGGAAGTGCAAAAAATGTAATTATCATTTCGTTTTGCTGTAACTCAAGTTTACAATTTGAGCAGATGCAGTCGCTTGACGATGAAGGGGTTGATAGAAAATTGAATGTTGCTATTACAAGGGCAAGAGAGCATTTAATCTTGATAGGTGACGAGAACATCTTGAGTGGAAATAAATTGTACAAAAGACTTTTGTTAAGTTGTGAAAAAATTGAAATGTAAACAGTTATATTTGAATTAAAACCAAATAAATCAATCAAAAAATCGACGTATGAAAACAATATTCTTTGCTTTTTTAATGATATGTTCAATTTCAAGTTATGCTCAATATGGAGGATTTGGTTTTGTCGAAATTACTTATGCTACAATTGGAGAACGTTTTATTGACGAAACATCAGATGGATTTACAAATCCTGAATTACAACTAAATGAAAGCGGACTTTCGTTCGGAGCAAGTGGTAAATTTATGTTTAATGCTTTTACAGTAGGAGCAGGAGGTGGATTCGCTTTTTTAAATAGTGACAATGATTTTGTGAAAATGAATGTTGGTCATGGATATGGATCTTTTGGTTACAATATTGTAATGGGAGAAGATTTAATAGTAAATGCTTCAGGAAGACTGGGAGGATTTGGTAATTCATTGTCAGTTAAAGCAGCAGAAGATAATGGATTTGTTTTTGGCGATAGAATATTGGATGATGCCAGTTCTTTTATGTCAGGTTCCTTTATGTATGGAGCAGAGGTAGATGTGATTTATTTTATTACTCAAGTGCCTGGCTTAGTTGTGGGAATTTCAGGATATTTTACAGCGCCTATTAATTTATTGACTTGGCGTGATGGAAGTGGAACAGATGTAATGGATGTAGAGCAAGGAGAGTACACTCACTTTGGAATTAGCCTAAAAATAGGCGGTGGTGGATTTACTTATTAATAATAGGTTTTAAAGAATAAAAATTAATAAATGAAATATTATCCCCGATTAAAGGATAAAGAGTTGCATGCACTAGAACAAGACTTTATAGATTTTCTTGTTGTAAATGGTATTACAGCAGATGATTGGGTTAAAATCAAAGAAACTGATACTGAAAAAGCTGAAGGTTTAATTGCTGAATTTAGTAATGTGGTTTACGAGTCTAGTCTTAGGAAAGCGGACTATTTATTGATGGTTGATGAAAAAGTAGTAAGGTGTTTCAATTGTTTAGAAACACAAGTCGTAATGGCTTCATTAAAATTCAATGGCCAAGGTGAATTTGATTTTCATAAGATTGATGATTTAGCTGGATTGCTGAATGACAAGAGATATAAATTTGAAGTAAAAATCCTAAACAAAGGCTACGAGAAAAAACGAGAACATGAGATGTTTGATATGATTTTAAGTGGATGTAAAATCGCAGATGAGAAAGTTTTTGAGTTGATTAGTTTGTTTTGGCAGCAAGCTAAGGTTAATCAGAATTGATAGTTGATTTTTTAAATAAGCCTGATAGTTCCGCAAAATATAGCCTAAATTCATTTATTTAATTTGCCTTGTCTTTAAATACTAGAAAAAGTATTAAGAAAGAGTTATTAATAGTTTACAAACAAACAATTTGATGCCTTTGGAAGTATATTTGTCAGCTATAAAATTTAAATCACAAAAATATTACAGTTCAAATGGTTAAAAATTGGATCATAAAATCAATAAGCTTTGTTTTATTAGGATTAATTATTATTTCATGTAAAACCGACCAAACTAAGGTCGTAGAAAAGCTTGAAGTTGAAAAAATAGAACTTCCATCATTAATGGAAGAGGTTTTGGACGCACATGGAGGTTTGGATACATGGAATTCAATGGGTACACTTAGCTATGAATTAGTGAAAGAAGAAGGGAACGAAGAACAGATCATTGATTTAAAAAATAGAAAAGTTAAAATCAATGCTTCAAATTGGGAACTTGGCTTTGATGGGACAGATGTATGGGTAACGCCAGACATGGAAACTTTTGGACGTAAGTCCGCTCGTTTTTATCATAATTTACTTTTTTACTTTTATGCGATTCCTTACGTTCTTGCAGATCCTGGAGTTAATTATGAAGTTAGAGAACCAGTTGAAATGTTGGGTATGAACTTACTTCAAATAGCGACATCTTTTAATAGTGGAGTAGGGGATGCGCCCGAAGATGAATATATTTTACTTATTGATGAAAAGACAAAACAACTCAAAGTAATTCTATACACGGTTACGTATTACTCCAAAGAAAAGGGTAAATCTTATAACGCTTTGGTTTATGACAATTACAAAGATGTAAATGGTTTGTTATTTCCAGAGAACTTAAAAGGCTATAAATATAAAGATGGTCAGTTAGGAGAAGAAAGATATATTAGAAGTTTTACTAATATAAAAACAGCTAAAAACCAACCTGATCAATCTGTTTTTGCAGTGCCTGAGGGAGCTGTAATAGATCCATTGAAGTAAGAAATTAAGTAAATTAATTAGTCATATTCATGGGAGTTTCTTAACTTTCAGAAATGAATGGACTGAAATATTTAAGTGCATATATAGTTCCCATTTTATGTGGAATCGCCATAACCATGGGAGGATTGTGGGTGTGGAGTGCTGTATTCTTTGCATTTGTATTGATTCCACTGCTTGAACCTATGTTGCAAAAGGATGCTAAAATGTATTCTGCAATTGAAAAGGAATCTAAGTTGTCTAATAAATGGTTTGATGCACTACTTTACTTGAATGTACCAGTCATTTATATTTTGATGTTTGCCTTGCTATATAATTTGAGTAAAGGAATTTATTCGACAACGGAAATTATAGGATTGATTTTTTCAATGGGTATAACGCTAGGTGCTTGTGGGATAAATGTTGCGCATGAATTAGGGCATAGAGATTCTAAATGGGAGCAATTTTTATCTAAAGCTTTGTTACTTCCTGCCCAATATATGCACTTCTTTATAGAGCATAATAGAGGACATCATAAATTCATTGCAACGCCTGAAGATGCTGCATCGGCGAGATATAAAGAACCATTGTATGTGTTTTGGTTAAGGTCATCAGTAGGGCAATATTTAAATTCTTGGAGGTTAGAAAATAAGCGTTTGAATAGGATTGGTAAATCATCGATTCATTATTCAAATGAGATGATATGGTATGCTGTATTACAAATTGGACTCATAATCTTAATAGGGACTGTATTATCATGGTATGTAGCAGTATTGTATTTGGGGATTGCTGGGGTAAGTATTTTACTATTAGAAACCATTAATTACGTAGAACATTATGGTTTGCAAAGGAAAAAGAAGACGAATGGAAAATATGAAACAGTTCAAGTATGGCATTCTTGGAATTCCAATCACAAGTTAGGAAGGATTGTTTTGTATGAACTAACACGACATTCAGATCATCATTTTCAATCCAATAAAAAATATCAAATACTTGAACACAAAGATCTAGCACCTCAATTACCTTTTGGTTATCCGAGTTCAATGTTATTGGCAATGATTCCACCAATATGGTTTAAGGTGATGAATAAAAGAGTAGAAGAAATCGCAGCAAGGACTGCATAAAATATATATTGAATGGCAGATTTTAAACTTTCAAGTTCCGATTTACAAAGTCAAATGAAATTGCGACATGTGTATGATGGATTTGGAGCTGGAGGTGAAAATGTTTCACCACAATTGAAATGGGACAACGCACCTGAAGGAACTAAAAGTTTCTTAGTAACTTGTTATGACCCTGATGCTCCTACTGTAAGTGGTTGGTGGCATTGGTGCGTATTTAATGTTCCTGTAAATATTACAGAATTTGAAGCGGGTATACAAGATTATCCACAAGGATGTGGTCATGGTTTAAATGATTACAATAGCACAGGATATGATGGTGCTTGTCCTCCTCCTGGAGATGCAGCTCATGCATATTATTTTACTGTCTATGCTCTTTCAGTAAATAGAATGGAATTACCTGATGGTACACAGCCTGCTATGATAATGTTTAATGCCAATGCGCATATTCTAGCTAGAGCTAGTATTACTAGTTATTATGGTAGGTAATGAATAATGAATAATGTGCAAATGAGTAATGAGTAATTCCAGCGTGACCTTCCCTGAATGAGATTTAGGGGTTTTGCTAATCAATAATTCCAGCGTGATGAGTGAACATTGTTTTGAATTACAAAACCTCCTTCCCACGAAAAGCCTCAAATATTTTATACCAATCTTCACTCGCTATTTCAGCATCAAGAGCTTCCATAGCAGTGGAATATCTTAAAATTTTTGTAGATCCCAATATTGGCGTAATCCCCGCAGGATGCTTCAAGATCCACGATAATAACATCTGTTCTCGCAATAAACCATACTTCTCTTCCAGCTCGTTCAAACAATTATCAATGTCACTATTTGGAGTAATCTTTCCTTGAAAAAAATCTCCTCCTGCAAGCGGTGACCATGCAGACGGTGAAATTCCTGATCGTACACATTGATCCAATATTCCATTTTTCATCGCTGAATGCTCCTTTAAAGAAAACTCTATTTGATGATTATCTACCTTGATGAATTTAGATAATGTTTCTACCTGTGATACCGAAAAATTAGACACCCCAAAATACTTTATCTTCCCTTCTTGCTTTAAACCATTGACTGTTTCTGCCAACGCCTCATAGTTCATCAAGTAATCAGGACGATGAATTAATAACAGATCAATGTAATCTGTCCCTAGATCCTTTAAAGATTGGTTAACTGAATTGATCACATGCTGCCGAGAAGTATCGTAAGATTTTACATTGTGATTCGCACGATTCGCCGATATCATCTTTATGCCACATTTGGTAGTGATCCTGATTTTTGGACGTAAGTCCTTTCTCCTTTTTAAAACCTCACCAAATTCTGCCTCAGATGTATAGCCTCCATAAATGTCTGCAAAGTCAAAATCTACAAGACCTAGTTCTAAGCATTGATCTATAAATAATTCGTATTCATCCGATGAAAATCCAGCACCCCATTGACCAAGACGCATTGTACCTACCACAAAAGGGGAGAAGTTAAACATGCTACAATAAACTTAATTGCATCTTCTGCTCAAGACTCGCAACAGTATCTTTAAAAGCTCGATCAGTATCCATACGATCTTTTACAGTTCTACAAGAATGTAAAATCGTACTGTGATCTCTACCTCCAAAATATGATCCTATACTTTTCAAACTATTTTTAGTGTACTCTTTACTAAAATAAATAGATAAATGACGTGCTGTAGCTATATCTTGCTTTCGCGTTTTAGAACCTAATTTCTCTACATCAATTCCAAAGAATTCAGCCACCATCTCCTTGATTAAGTCAACTGTAATTTCTTTGTTCTCTTTATTGTTCATCCGCTTGATCACTTCCTTAGCAAGATCCATATCGATTTCTCGCTGATTCAATGTCGCTTGAGCAATTAGCTGAATTAATACTCCTTCTAGTTCTCGAATATTATTTTTGACATGTGCACATATGAAACTACTGACTTCTCGAGGAACTTCAATATTTTCTTTGGCCATTTTAGCCTCCATTATCGCAATCCTAGTTTCTAAGTCTGGACGTGATAAATCAGCTTCTAATCCCCACTTAAACCTTGATAATAATCTATCTTGAACACCTTGCATTTCACTAGGAGGACAATCCGATGTAAGTATGATTTGTTTTCCACATTGCTTCAAATGATTGAAGATGTTGAAAAATATCTCTTGTGTTTTCTTTTTGTTAGCTAGAAATTGGATGTCATCAACTATTAATACATCAACAAGTTGATAGAAGTTGGTAAAGTCAGTGACTGAACCGTTCTTAATAGATTGTATAAGTTGGTTTGTGAATTTTTCAGTAGAAACGTACAACACACTTTTGTTAGGAAATTTTGTGATTACTTCATTTCCTATAGCTTGCGCTAAATGCGTTTTTCCTAATCCTACTTCACCGTAAATAAACAATGGATTGAATGCTGTTTCTCCTGGTCTATCAGAGATAGCTTTTCCAGCAGATCTTGCCAATGAATTACAATCTCCTTCAATGTAATTGTCCATCCTATATACTGAATTTAGCTGAGGATTTACTTTTACTCTTTTAATTCCGGGAATTACGAAAGGGTTCTGAATCTCGTTTGGCGAAATTCCTCCTTCTAATTCATCATTATCTTGTTTGGAAGAGGCGGTAGCTCCTTCTTCTTTCTCTACTTTAAAGCGGTACTCTAGTCGCCCATTTTTGCCTAATACTTTACCTATAGCTAGTCTAAGAACATTTAAAAAATTCTCTTCTAGCCATTCATAGAAAAACCTATTTGGTACTTCTATAGTTAAAATATCGCCTTCAAGCTTTACAGCTTTTATAGGGTCAAACCAGGTTTTAAAGGTCTGTGTGTTGACATGTTCTTTTATGACATTTACACACTTTTCCCACGCACCCAAGTAATCTTTTTTCATCTTTAGCTTGGTTTTAACAGTTCGTCGCTTTTAAAAAAAGCGCATAATTTGTTGTGAGAAAACAGGGCTCAATCTGTTTAACTCAGTTGAAAAAACTACTTAAATTGGTATAGTTTAAATGATCAATATTCTATGCAAAAACATATTAAAATATTAATCGCGTGGATAACAATACTCAATAGGGATTAAATTTACTCAAAAAAACATATTAAAAAAAATATAATGAATTTTTAATATGTTTTTGGTAGGTCGGTTAGTTCTCGTTATCGGTGGCAAATATATAGAAAACAAAGGCATATAGGGCTAGTTATCTATAGCTTTTCTTACATATTTTTTTCACTTATATTTAATGATAGAGTTATCAACAGAATTTTGTAAATACTCATTTTTGCAGCTGTAACATTTTGCTTTTTTTCCCTTCTCTATGCTAACATCAATTCTTCCTAACATGATTCCTGCCCAGCCTACTTGGTTGATAATTACCCACTCTCCATCTTTATCTCTTACAGCATTAGCTTTTTTCATAAAAGTATGTGTGTGCCCACCAATAATCACATCAATATTTCTTGTACTTGATGCCATAACGATATCGCTTGGATAGTCTGGAGATTCATATTGATAACCTAAATGTGATAAACATATAACTAAGTCACATTTTTCTTCTTTCTTTAATAAAGTCGCCGTTCGTTCAGCTACTTCATACGGATGTAATACTTCTATATCCCCATATAACTTCTCAGGGACTAATCCACTTAAATTAATTCCTACTCCAAAAACACCAATCTTCATTTCACCTTTCTTAAACACCTTGTAGGGTTTCACCACCTTTCTTAAAGGAGAATCTTTCAGATTGTAATTACTATTCAACATGTCAAATTTTGCCGTTTGACATCGATCTCTTAATACTTCGAAGCCTGCATCAAAGTCATGATTCCCTATCGTTGCTGCATCATATCCCATTTCATCCATCAAATTAAATTCAAGCTCTCCTCCGAAAAAATTGAAATATGGAGTTCCTTGGAAAATGTCACCAGCATCGAGTAATAATACATTGTCTACATCTTCTCTTATATCTTTTATAAGAGTTGCACGTCTTGCTGCCCCTCCTTTTCCAGCATTCCGACCTGTTCCATCAGCTGGGAAAGGTTCTATTCGACTATGGACGTCATTAGTATGTAGGATAGTTAAATTTAGCATTTCAGGCCCATTCATAAAACTAGGAATAGAACCTACAAGTGGATACATTATTGAACTGTAACCTATTGCCCGAACAAATTCTCTTCTTTTCATCTTCTTAGTTTTTTGAAATTTTAATCCTTCCTTCTCTAGGTGCTAATTGTACAACACCTTCTTCTTGTTCGTCTAGATAATTTATAATAGCATCTCTTATCAACAAGTTGAATTTAATCTGATCTTGATTTTCTAGGAATACACATCTATCTCCACCATTTGCGATATAATCTGGTAATGCAAAAGCATATGTGGCTGTTTCATCGAAAGGTTTCGAATTAATATATAAACTTTCTATTTCACCATCTTGAGTTCCTACGAATCGAACTTGTTTACTTACTGGCCATCCACCTTTATTCGCTATTCTTTGAAAAAGTTGCTTCACGATTAATCCTCTCGCTTCTATTACAACTAACTCGTTATCGAAGGGCATAACTTCATATACATCTCCCACAATAATAGGACCTTCATCTAGAACTGGAATTCTTAGACCTCCATGGTTTTGAATAGCAAAATCTAGTTTGCCTTTATAAACTTTAGATGCTTGATCGTATATTATGTCTGCTACCCAGTTACCAAGTTCACCTTCAGGACGAGCTTTATACATTTTCTCAGCATTTTCCCCTATAACCCGATTCATTTTTACATCAAGTTGCTTTTTATAAGGATCTATTATTGCGAGTATAGCTTCATCTTCTTGAAGTTCTTGATGTGGCTCTATTTCATATCGTTCCGAATTTATATCAGCTACATGTAAGTATGATTTACACTGAATGAGGCTTACGCCCAAAAATAATATCAAGACTAGATGAATAGGAAAATTGTACACATTTCTTTGAGTCATAAGCTGGATTAACTTAGAAGAACCGAAGCTTCACTGCGTATTGCACTTTTAGCTTGATCCGATGGATTAATTGAAATTTGCTCCATTTTTTTACTTATTTCTTTTAGTAATTCTGAAGCTGGAGCACTAGGTGAAACAACAGCAGAAGCTGCACGTATAACTTTGCCACTAGCTGATTTTGCTTCACTAATTACTTTCCATAAGGCTTCACTTGTATAGATTTGTTGAGCTGAATTGTGCTCGTATTCTCTTTGGAGAGATATAAGTAAAGCTTGTTTTAATTGATCGGCAGACATTTCTGGAGCATATACTCGTGTCGTCATATTAACGATATCCATCCGATCACAAAAAAGCATTAATCGCTCATATGCCTGTATTTTCTTCGTACGAGTACCTTCGCTATAATCTGAATTAATCCTCATTTGCTCAAGTTGGACTTGATTGCCTAGAAAATTTTTCAATACAAGATAAACTGTTACGAAAACGATGAGAGCCGGAATCGTAATCTTTATGATCTCTAATATTATATAGCTCGTTGATGTTGTATCCATAGAAATAATTAATGACGTAAATGTAAAAAAATATACATCAATTCTAATATCATTATTCTTATAGAATAAATTAATTGATTATGAATTAGTTGGCTAAATTCTGTTCTTTTCCAATTAAAATGTCCATACAATTCCTACGCCATCTTCAGTCATTCCCATTTCAAGATCATCTCTTTTATGTACATAGATTACAGAAAAAGCAACAGCTGCTCCGGCAAAATAGCCTGTAATAACATCTGTTGGAAAATGAGCTCCGCCTCTAACTCTAAGATATCCTGTAACTGCTGGAATGGTAGCAGCTATTCCATAAACATAAGGAACTGCAATTGATTCAGGATATGCCTTATGAAAAATAGCAGCTGCAAAGAAGCAATTGCTTGAAGCAAAGGACGTATGACCCGAATAAAATGCGGCAGAATCTGATTTGCCAAAAGAATTCGGCTCTCTTCCTTTTGAATACAGATAAGGGCGATGTCGACCTACTCCATATTTAAACATTGTTACTAATCCCGTATTTAATGTTAATACATCAAAATACATGATGCTACTTTCTAACCATTCTTTGTCACGTATTTTGGAGGCATAAACTAATAGTGGCAAAACGGAAGAATAGTTGGAAAGATAATCACTCCATTCAGCGGAACTTCCTGAGTTGAAAGATAATGCGATTCGATCCAAACTATTAATTTTGGATCCATCCAAATTTAAATACTCTTCGTAACTAATCGGCTCAAATTTCTGTAAAAGGTAATAACCAGCTATATTAGAAGCAATTCCTGCACTCATATATTTCCACTCATTATTCCAATTAATGTCATAAGCTTTTTGACTAAAAATAGAGTGTGAGCCTATTAATGTGAAAAATAGAATAAGTATTATTACATTTGATTTCATAGGAGAAGTCTAGCTTATACTTCGCAAAAGTAGCCAATGGAAAAGAATAAAATCCAAAAAGAATATAAAAATGACGAGATTGCTATTACTTGGGAACCTCACAAATGTATTCATGCTAAAAATTGTTGGAAAGAATTAGGTAGTGTTTTTAAACCTTTGAAACGTCCATGGGTTAAAGCGGATGGGGCTTCAACAGATGAAATAATTAAACAAATTGAAAAATGTCCTTCAGGAGCTTTAGGATATTATTCATTAACTGAAAAAGAAAATATTAAAATGGAAGATAATAAAATGGTAAGCCTTAAAGTAAATAAAAATGGCTCGTTGAAAGTAACTGGTGAAGTGGAAATTGTATTGCCAGATGGATCGACAGAAATTAAAAGCGGAAGATTTTCAATTTGCAGATGTGGATTAAGTGAAAACAAACCATTTTGTGATGGAGCCCATAAAGAAACAGGATTTGATTCGAATTGGGAGATAGAAAAAGCAGATTAAATGAGTAGCGTAAAGACACTGGAGCCACAATCTTTGTGGAATAATTTTGATAAATTAAATGCAGTTCCTCGACCTTCGAAAAAAGAAGAGAGAGTCATAGAATTTGCAAAGAATTTTGGCGAAAGCCTTGGTTTGGAAACTATCGTGGATCATATAGGAAATGTAATTATAAAGAAACCTGCTACTCCAGGTATGGAGAATAGGAAAAAGATAGTTATGCAAAGCCACTTGGATATGGTTCACCAAAAAAATGCTGATACAACATTTGACTTCGATACAGAAGGAATAAGGATGCATATAGAAGGAGACTGGGTCAAAGCAGAAGGCACGACACTGGGAGCTGACAATGGAATAGGAGTTGCGTCGATTATGGCCATTCTGGAATCAACTGATATTCCACATCCTGAGATGGAGGCTTTGTTTACTATTGATGAAGAAACAGGAATGACAGGTGCCTTGGAATTAAAACCTGGCATGTTACAAGGTGAAATTTTATTGAATCTTGATACAGAAGATGACGATGAATTAACAATAGGTTGTGCTGGTGGAATTGATATTACAGCAACAGGGACTTACAGTGAAAAGTCGATGCCTACTGGTAATTATAGATTTATGATAATGTCTGTGTCTGGATTAAGTGGGGGGCATAGCGGAATGGATATTGCCAAGGGATTAGGAAATGCAAATAAAATCATGAATCGTATTTTACGAGAATTGATGAAAGATATTGATGTAAAAGTGAATCGTATTGATGGAGGAGGACTTCGGAATGCGATACCAAGAGAATCATTTTGCATATTGGCAGTAGAGGAATTTGATGAAGCAAAATTCACTCGAATTATAGAAGAACAATCTAAGATAATTTCAGCTGAAATAGGCTTTACAGATCCTGAAATGAGACTTGCATATGAAGACATTGAAAGATTCGAGAAATATATAGAAACATCTCGTCTAAAGTCTTTGATTAAAGCGATTTATGCAACACCTTCAGGAATTTATAGAATGCATCCAGAGATTGAAGGACTTGTGCAAACATCAAATAACTTGGCAAGAATTCTTATTCAGAATGGTAAGATAGAAATGTTATGTTTAACAAGATCTTCTCTTGAAAGTGAAAAGCAAGATCACATGAATTCGATTCAATCCATATTTGAATTAGTTGATTTAGATGTAAAATTTAGCGGTAATTATCCGGGCTGGACGCCCAAAAGAGGAGCGAAGATTGTTAAAATTATGGAGTCTTTGTACTCGGAAATGTTTGAAGGAGAGATGCATGTTGCAGCCTGTCATGCGGGTTTAGAATGTGGAATTATCGGAAAACATTACCCAGAAATGGAAATGGTGTCATTTGGTCCAAATATTCGAGGAGCTCATTCACCTGATGAAAGAGTACAGATTAGCTCTGTTCAAAAATACTGGAATTATTTACTAGCTGTTCTAAGGAATATACCGGAAAAATAACACTAAAAAATGGAAGACAATAAAGTAAAAGTAACCACCGCCTATAATGTCGAAATTGAATATCATACGGCAAGTGCATGGGATAGGACATTAGCCTATGTCATTGATTTATTAATAAAGTATGGCTATGCGGCATTAGTATCAGCGGTTTTATTCACTGGCATGAATATGTTTAATATTTGGTTATCTATATTATTCGCCTTACCATTTGTTTTTTATTCATTGATTTTTGAATTGTTTAATAATGGTAAAACTCCTGGCAAATCTTTTTTGAAACTACAAGTTGTAAGTCTGACAGGAAAAAATACAACAACTGGTCAATTTATTATAAGGTGGTTTACCAGATTACTTGATTTTACTTTTTTTACACCAAGTCTAGGGTTCATAGCAGTTTCTGTTTCATTAAAAGGACAACGTATTGGTGATTCGTTAGCAAATACGTGTGTCATTACTCAAAAAGAACCTAATGCCTATATTGGTAAATTATCGAAAGTTAGAATACCTAAAGGATATGTTGGAAAATATAGAGAAGCATTACTTCTAAAGGAACACGAAATTCAAATTTTAAAAGATTCCATTTTTAATTATACACCTGCAAGTCATAAAGTTCAATTGGCAGCAGCAGCAAGGATTATGGATGTTACTGGAATTCCTAAAAGGATTCCAGCTAAAAAATACCTTAAAATGATTGTTTATGATTACAATTATTTTCAACAACTTGATGAAAGAGGAGAAGAAGAGTAGCAATGAAAGAGTATCAATTCATATCTAAGAATGAAAAACATTGGAAAAAGCTGGAGGCTTTTCTAGATGGAGGTGTTAGTGTAACACCTGATGAATTAGCAGAATATTATTCCAATATTGTGAATGACCTTTCTTATGTAAAAACTTTTTACCCAAAATCAAGTATTGTCAATTACTTGAATAAATTATCGTCGGGTTTACACCGTAGGATTTATGAAACGAAGAAAGAGGATAAAGAGAGATTTTGGACGTTTTGGACAGAAGAAATTCCACTTGCAATAAGGGAATCTCATAGAGATTTATTGATGTCATTGATTATTTTTCTGGTTGCTATTGCGATAGGTGGAATTTCAACGTACATTGATCCTGATTTCCCAAGAATAATTCTAGGTGATTATTACGTAGATATGACTTTGAATAATATTGAAAATGGAGATCCTATGGGAGTCTATCGAGATGACCATAAAAGTGGGATGTTTTATCAAATTGGGACAAACAATTTAAGGGTAGGTTTTTTATCTTTTATTTTTGGAATAATTGCTCCTTTTCTTGCCGCCGTAATTTTAATATCCAATGGAGTAATGGTAGGTGCTTTTCAAGGAATGTTTATAGCTCTTAACTTAGGTTGGATTTCATTTAGTACGATTTTTATTCATGGAGCTCTTGAGTTATCAGCAATTGTTATTGTAGCAGGTGCAGGAATGGCAATAGGTAATAGTTGGTGGTATCCGAAGACATATAGTCGAAGTGCCTCCTTACTAAAAGGTGCACAGAGATCTTTTAAAATATTGATTGCTATTATACCTGTAATAATTGAAGCCGCTCTAATTGAATCTTTTGTTACCTATCAATATCAGGAGATGGGAAGCTTTTTGAGAGGAAGTGTAATTTTTCTTTCTTTTGCCTATATATATTATTACTTCATCTTTTTACCAATAAGAGTTGAAAAAAGACTTAAACCAACATCATGAAAGCGATACAAGATTTAAGAAATTTAGGAGAAATAATTACAGATTCTATTAAGCTGATTTTTAGAAATTTAAAACCTTTAACTTCAGCGCTTGCCTTGACTGTTATGCTTCCTGCTTTCGGGATGACATTTGTAATTCAAGTCAATCCTTTTATGACTATGGCTATGGGTGCAGATGCTCCTATATTATTATTAGTAGTTTTAGCTGTAAGTATCTTTTTTCTTCTCTTACATGTAAACTTAGTAAGCATGAGTTTACTTTTAGCAGCAATTGATGAAGATCCAAATAATGTAACTTCCAAACGAATAATGCACTACTTTAGAAAATTGTATTGGAAAAATCTGCTTGTTTCTAGTTTCTTCCTGATTGCGAATTTGTTGTTGATTGGATTACTTATTTTATTTATAATAAATCAAATCTTTGCAGGATTTTTCTTGATTCTAATTATAGCATTATTTTATCTTCTTTATTTATATCCATATCTTTTTTATACACAGCGATATTATCTGTCCAATGAAGGAATGTCTTTAATGAACGCATTCAATGAGGCAAGAATAGATTTAATGGATAATTATGGAATATCTTTAGGTTCAATAATTCTACATTCTTTTATTTCTTCCTTCCTTCGTTATATAGTTGCAATCCCTTACACATTAATGACTTTGCCATTGATTCTAGGAATGGAGTTCGGGGTAGAACCTACAACTACAACTTACTTAATGTATGCTGGTCAATCTATATTCTTAGCCTTTGGTTCTTCTTATTTATATCTATACTTTTATAACTCTATGTATCTTAAAAGCTATGACCTTGAAGAAAGAAAGACTGGAAATATGACTATCCAAAAAATTCAATTAATCGGTACTGAAAAAGAAACATTCTTTGAGAATGAAGGGGAATACTAGAACATATCTTATATATCTATTTCTTCTATGTGGCTTTTGTTTGAAGGCCTATCAGACCACAGAAGATAGCCTTGTTCAAGAACAAGAAGAACCTTCTATAAAGGAGTTTTTTACGGATAAATCTCAGGATGAAGAGGCCCCAATTTCTGAGTTAATAGATATTTTAGTGGAGGAAAATGATGTACCCGAAACTCAAGAATGGGATACTTCAGGTATTGCCCTAGTCAAAAAGGATTATGTTCATAGAAACTTTGATACCATAAAAATAAACGAATTCAAAACATTAGAACAATTTGATTATACAGAAGCTCAATCGAAAGATTCGCCTTTTCTGAACTGGTTAAGACGTTTGATTTCAAGATTGTTCTCCGAACATCAAGAAAATACAGGTGGTGGTTGGATTAAGTATTTGATAATAATAGGAGCATCTATTTTAATTGTTCTATTCTTACTTCGTAACGAGTTTAAATCATTAATTAAGAAAAAGGATAAAGAAGGAATTAAACCACAAGCTGGTGATCTTGATATTACAATTCATGAAGATATCATATGTAAAAATTTAAAAGATGCTGAAGACGCCGGTCGTTATCGTGAAGCAATCCGATTTCAATATCTTAAAGTTCTGAAAAAATTAAATGAAGATAATTTGATCGACTGGAAGGATTACAAATTAAGCCAAGACTATGTGAACGAAATTAAAAATGAAGGATTGAAGAATGAATTTAAGCAGCTTACAGAGTATTTTAATTATTCGTGGTATGGAAATTACGAAGTAGACTCTAGTTTTTATAGTGATGCTAAAAAGCATATTTCTCAGATTGAATCATTAAGTAGATAATCATGAATAAGAAATTTATCGGTATTGTCTTGATTTATTCTGCAGTAGTTTTTCTACTCATCGTTCTGATTCCTCGCAAAATTAATTGGACTGATTTCTTTACTTCTAGCTCGAGAGAACCATATGGACTATACATATTTAAAGAATTAGCAGATAATATTTTTTCTAAAATTGAACAGAGAGAAGAAGCTATTTATAGTTTAAAAGATGTGCTTGACGAAGAAGAGAATTACATATTTATCACTGATAATCTTAGATTTAGCACGGACGAAAGAAATAATTTGTTGGAATGGATTGCTGAGGGAAATAACGCTTTTATTGCAAGTAAAGAGTTTACAGGAGACTTATTAGATACATTGAACTTACAAAGAAAATTCATTTACAAAGCTCTTGATCATTTTAATAAATCAGATTTAATTGTACAATCAGTCCAACAAGATTATTCTTTCTCGTATTCAAAACAATTCAACTTAGTAGGACTTGTGAATAAATACGATTCCTTAGCATCCTCTTTTCCTATTGCAGTCAATGTTTCTGATGCACTATATGACAATAATCTTCCTATTGTCATTCAAAGAGATATAGGAAAGGGTAGTATTTATCTATGTACGCTTCCTTATGCTTTTACAAATTACTATTTAGTAAATGAAAATAATTACCAATTTGCGCAAGATATTTTAAGCTTTTTACCAGATAATACAACCTATTGGGATACCTATTATAAACCACAACTCACCAAAAAACCACCACTGACGGTGTTCTTAAATACAAAAGCCTTTCGCTGGGCTTCTTATTTGGGCTTGACCCTACTTTTAATGCACATGTTATTCAGCATTAAAAGAAAACAAAGAGTAATTCCTATTATCAAACCTCCAGAGAATAGAAGCTTGGAGTTTACTAAAACCATAGGAGATTTATATCATAATACTTATGATCTCAGGGATTTAATGATAAAGATGGAAAAGCATTTTAAAGAATATGTTAGACAAAAATACTTGATTTCAAATTATGAAGGTACAGAAGAACAAACCAAAACTTTACTTGCTAAGTCAGGTAAAAAGATAGGTTTGGTAACTTCTATAAATACTATGTTTCGACAATTTCGATTTACACAAACTAGTGATGAGAAAACAGTTTTACTATTGAATAAAAAATTACAACAGTTTTATGATGGACGATAATAATGATATAAACAAAGATTCTATACTTAATGAATCGACTAATGATTCGCAAGGTTTTCAATCAAAAGAGAATTTGTCACCTTTGTCTACAGGTGTTCAAAGTGTTATTGATGAGATTTCAAAGATTATTGTTGGACAGGACAAAGTAGTAAAACTGTTACTTGCTGCAATTCTTGCCGATGGTCATGTTTTATTGGAAGGTTTTCCTGGTCTTGCAAAGACTTTGACAGCAAAACTTACTGCTAAAACCATCAACACGGGTTTTTCTCGAATCCAATTTACTCCTGATTTAATGCCATCTGATGTTATAGGTACTTCTGTTTTTGATATGAAAAAATCGGACTTTGAATTTAAAGCAGGACCTATTTTTTCAAACATTGTTTTGATTGATGAAATCAATAGAGCTCCCGCTAAAACACAAGCTGCTCTATTCGAAGTAATGCAAGAAAAACAAATTACGGTTGATGGTAACCGAATGGAAATGGAAAAACCATTCGTTATAATTGCAACTCAAAATCCTATAGACATGGAAGGAACTTATTCCCTTCCAGAAGCTCAACTTGACCGTTTTATTTTTAAAATAAAAGTTGATTATCCAGATCAAGAGGAAGAGTATAAAATATTAGAACTTCATAATAGTCAACATAATTTAGATTCTTTGGACTCTGTTGAAAGTGTGCTTTCTGTTGACGAACTCTTACAGTTGAAATCATTAGTTAAAAGAGTAGAAATCGATCCATCACTGATGAAATATATAGCTAGTATAGTACACTCTACTAGAAATCATCCAGACATTTATCTGGGGGCATCACCTAGAGCATCTCTCGCTCTTTTGCAAGGTTCGAAAGCCATTGCAGCAATGAATGGAAGAGATTATGTAATTCCTGAAGATATTCATGAAATTGCAGAATCCGTTTTAGCACATCGTATTATTCTTACTCCAGACAAGGAAATGGAAGGAGCAACATCAGAATATGTAGTAAATACAGTAATTAAATCTATCAATATACCAAGGTAATGCGCAGAATCTACTTAGAAAAGAGATTGTTTTATACTGGTATCGGATTAATAGTTTTGTTTCTATTGAGCTGGACTTTTGACGCATTGTTTTTCATTGCTCAACTTGGCTTAGCACTATATATTCTCTTATGTTTAGTAGATTTATTTTTACTTTTTTCTCGAAAAGGTATTGTTGCTAGGAGAGAAATGGCAGATCGATTTAGTAATGGGGATGATAATCCTGTTGATGTATTGGTTGAAAATAAATATAAATTCGATTCGAAAGTACGAGTCATTGATGAAATTCCACCTATTTTCCAACGCAGAGATTTGAGTTGGGATATGGATGTGAAAAGAATGTCAGGGAATAAATTGACATATTCAATAAAACCCGTCAAGAGAGGAGTTTATGATTTCGGAGGCTTGAATATTTATGCATTTTCACCAATTCGGTTTTTTTCTAGAAGATATGTTTTCGATCAAGATAAGAATGTAGCTGTTTATCCTAGTTACTTGCAACTTCGTAAGTATGAGTTAGCGGCTTTCGCCCAAAAAAGTTACCAACTAGGTCTTAAGAAAATGAGACGGATTGGTTATACAATGGAGTTTGAACAAATAAAAGAATATGTTCAAGGAGACGACCCACGTTTTATAAACTGGAAGGCAACTGCAAGGAGAAACAGCCTGATGGTCAATCAATTTCAAGATCAAAAAGCTCAACCTATTATCAGTATTGTCGATAAAGGACGAGCAATGAAAATGCCTTTTGAAAATATGACATTGCTGGATTATGCCATAAATGCTACATTGGTAATTTCAAACATTGCCATAAAAAAGCAAGATAATGCAGGTGTCATTAGTTTTAGCAATAAGATGAGCGGTTATATTCCTGCTAATCGACGAAGTAATCAAATGTATAAGATTCAAGAGTTTCTCTACGCTCAAAAAACAAATTATAAAGAGTCTAATATTGAACTTCTTCAACGATTTATTCATAGTAATATAAAGCAGAGAAGTATGTTGCTTTTCTTTACAAATTTTGAATCGATTTCTTCTATGCGCAGGCAGTTACCATATCTTCGGATGCTTGGTAAAAGACATTTGTTGGTTGTTGTTTTTTTTAGGAATACTGAATTGAAAAAGTTACTCAATGAACCCGCAAGTAAAATGCGGCAAGTGTTTACTAAAGTAATTGCGGAAAAACAGTTCTACGATAAGTCACAAATTGTAAAAGAGCTCAAAATGAACGGAATTTATTCCATTCTTACTACTCCACAAAACTTAACGATTGACACCATAAATAAGTATATAGAAATAAAAGCTAGAGGACTTATCTAGTCAATTAAAGTTTATTATTGCTTAATGAATTTCATTGATTTATCTCCTTGTTCAGATACGATTTCTCCTATGTATAATCCTGGCGAAAGACTCTCTATATTTATAGTATGGCTTACGCCTAAAGAAATTAAATCAAGACTCATAAGTTGAACTCCATCTATTGAATATACTTGAAAAGTAAAGTTTCCTTCTATTCCTTTTGTTTGTAACTGGATTCTATCAAAAGCAGGATTGGGGTAGACGCTTATTTCTATATCCTTTAATTCGGTTTCATGCGCTTCTAGAACTACTTCCAACGCCATTTCAACAGCTGCTAAAGCATCAATTCGTCCATAGCCATAGGTATGATTAGGAATTGTTTCGCCACTAATTCCATCGCATTCTTGGGTGGTTATTAATGGAACTGCTGTTGATTCTATTATTTCTCTTATAACATCTACTTGGCCTGCCAATTCAGGACGAGCTGAAATTATTAATGCGACAACTCCAGCAACATGTGGACCTGCCATACTTGTTCCACTATAACTAGCATATTGTTCGAATCGGATAGATGAGTTTACATTTACACCCGGTGCTACAATATTCGGTTTTAGTCTACCACTACTATCTACTGTAATCGGTCCTCTTGAACTAAATGTAGCGATAGTGTCATTAATATTTGTTGCCCCTACAGTAAAACTATTTTGAAAAATTGCTGCTGGAGTATTTATTGACGAACATGCATCTCCGCTATTTCCAGCTGATACAACTACAACTGTTCCAGCAGCGGTCAGATTATTTACAGCTTCATTAAGTAGTTCAAAGTTCATAGGATTACAACCTTCAATTTCAGGACAACTCCATGAATTAGCTATAACGTGGGGTGCTTTGGAAGGATCAGGGTTTTCATTGTTTAAGTCTGTAGGTGCAAGAAACCATTCGAAACATTCTAAGTAGGTAAAAGGCGTACCCCAACCTCTTTCCATATTTCGACAAGCACACCACTTTGAATTTGGAGCTACGCCTATTTCTAAATCATCAGCACTTCCCAGCATCGTTCCCATAGTATGTGTTCCGTGATTATTATCGTCACAAGGATAAGGTGAATCAAGTCCACAGGGATTATTCGATGGATCTACAATAGAATCATTGTGTAAAGGATTTATTTCATGAATCGCATCATGCCAATTATAATTGTGGTTTACCTCGTCGGTTTCTTCATCCAAACCTCGGTACTTGCTTTTTAAAGCGGGATGTTGCCATTCGTATCCCGTATCTTGGCCACCAATTGTTACATTCTCTCCTTTATATCCTAGAGACCATACACTATCAGCATTTATTTTTTGTATTCCCCATTCCACTGCTCTAGAATTATCACTTTCACTACGTAAATTTCCCTCAAATTTCAAATAGGGATTACTTTGAATGTTTTCAACTTCTTTTTGGGAAGCAATCCACTCTATCATTTCGATTGAGCCCTTGGTTTTTATAACATTTACAATATTTAAAGAGTGGTATCTGACATTCTCTTGATAAAGAAATTCAATGATGTTACGTTGAGATATTTTTGCCTTTTGGCTTAAAGCCAAAAATACATACATAGCTTTTTCATCCTTTGTTAGATTAGATTTTAAAGAAGAAAAATCTATATCCGACTTGAATTTTATTATAAATTCAATTTCATCATTTGAATTCAAATTCAATAACAAGTCCGGATCTACCTTTGTCTTCCACATTTGTGCCGAAATACAAAATGGTAGGAGCAACAGTAAAAGGATGAACACTTTATGCATAAAGCCAGATTTTAAGTAAAGATAAAATTTTCACTACATTCTATTTGCTTTCCTTCGGACGAAACAAGTATTAATATGCAGTGTTTAAGCCATAAGAAGATGATTTGGAAATTAATGGGGCAATAAATATTATATTTGATTACCAATATAATTACTTCTTTACTTCAGCTACATATGGACGATAAAGTTTATTTCACAGAAAGACTTTCCTTAAAATTGACAAGTTTAGATGATGCTGAGTTTATCCTTCAGTTGATGAATTCTGAACCATGGCTGAAAAATATAGGAGACAGAGAAGTGTATACAGTTGAGAGTGCGAGAGAATATATCAAAGAAAAGATGTTGGTTCAATCCATATTATTGGGATATGGAAATTATACAATTTCATTATCTAGCACTGCTGAGAAAGTAGGTACATGCGGGATTTATGACCGAAAAGGATTGGATGGAGTTGATATAGGATTTGCTCTATTACCTGAATTCGAAAATAAAGGCTATGCTTATGAAGCCAGTACTAAAATCTTGGACATTGCTTTAAATGAATATCAATTAGAAAAAGTAAATGGAATAACAACTGAAGATAATATTCAATCCAGAAAATTATTATCAAAACTCAATTTAAAAGAAATAGGAAAAGTAGAATTGAAAAATGATCTAAGTGAATTTCTTTTATATCAAATAAAAAGAGAAGAGTATTTAAAGTAAAAGGCTAAAGCGATTTTTTCATCCAAAAACCAAGGTTAAACGATTTGTTTTTAAGGAGATAGGTCTATGAATTTGCCTTTTTCTGACTTGAAGTCAAAAAAATGCATCAAAAATTTGACTTTAAGTCAGAATTACGGTTATATTTATGCAATCAAGAATAATTGAAGATAGAAACTACCATTTTATGGAGTGGAGATTTACTTTTTCTTGTCCTCTATTTTATCAATTTTAAAACAAAGCAATGACAGTTGTAGCAGATGAAAAAAAGTTAAGTAAAGGTGGAGAGTTTATAATTCATACACCTACTGATGTTTTTATTCCTGAAAATCATGATGAAGAACAGGCTATGTTCATGGATGTAGCTAGATCATTCATTGATCAACACATAATACCAAATCGTTTAAAAATTGAAAAGCAAGAGAATAACATCTCTTCTGATTTGATGGTGACAATTGGTGAACTTGGATTATTATCGGCGCATATGCCAGAAGAATATGAAGGTCTTGCACTTGATGTGAATACGAATACACTAATAAGTGATGTTTTGGGGCCAATGGGTTCTTTCAACACGACATTAGCTGCTCATACTGGAATAGGTATGTTGCCAATTTTATATTATGGAACAGAGGCACACAAACAAAAATATTTACCAAAATTAGGTTCAGGAGAATGGAAAGCAGCATATTGTTTGACAGAGCCAGGAAGTGGAAGTGATGCATTGTCTGCAAAAACAGTTGCTCATCTTACTGCTGATGGAAAGTATTATGAAATCACAGGTCAAAAAATGTGGATTAGCAATGCTGGTTTTGCTAAAGTATTTATTGTTTTCGCACAAGTAGATGGAGATAAGTTTACAGGGTTTATCGTTGAAGGGCCGACTGATGGTATGACGATGGGAGAAGAGGAAGATAAACTTGGAATCAAGGGTTCATCGACAAGACAAGTATACTTTGAAAAAGTAAAAGTGCCTGTTGAAAACGTACTTGGTGAAATAGGAAAAGGACACCTTATTGCCTTTAATTCATTAAACATAGGTAGATTCAAACTAGGAACTATGTGTGTTGGTGGTATTAAGACAGTTGTAACAATGGCTACTAAATATGCAAATGAAAGAATACAATTTAAGCAGCCTATTTCTAATTTTGGAGCTATACAGCACAAAATTGCTGAAATGGTTATTAAAAATTTAGCTGTTGAATCTAGTGTTTATAGAACAAGTGAATTAATGAATGATTACTCTAAAGCTTTGAAAGAAGATGGAGTATCTTATGGAGAGGCAAAAAGGGCTTCAGCGGAAGAATATGCAATTGAATGTTCAATAATAAAAGTAGCGGGAAGTGAGGCTGCAGACTACGCAGTAGATGAAAACGTACAAATTCATGGAGGATTAGGGTTTAGTGAAGAATTTGGTGCAGCCCGAGCATACAGAGATAATAGAATTACAAGAATATATGAAGGGACAAATGAGATCAATAGATTATTAATTGTTGACATGATCTTGAAAAGAGCAATGAAAGGTAAACTTGACATTGTTGGTCCAGCTTGGGAAGTACAAAAAGAATTAAAAGGAATGCCAAAGTTTGCAGACATGTCTGCACCTTTTGCCCAAGAAGACAAAGCCATTCAAGACTTTAAAAAAGTGATTCTGATGGTGGCTGGAGC
>CAYOIL010000018.1:0-636 GCA_964403985.1 uncultured Saprospiraceae bacterium | reverse complement strand
TGGAGCGGCTGCAAAGGAACAAATGGAAGGTAAACTTGATCTTAAAAATGAGCAGATGTTACTAACATTTGTTTCTGATATAATAATTGATACATTTAATTCTGAATCATTTTTATTGCGTGTAAAGAAATTGAAAGCGCAAGGACATGAGCATGCAGAATTAATGGAAGAGGCTTTAAAAGTCTATATACATGACTCCAACAATAGGATTTATAAAAATGCTATTGATGCAGTTAGCAGCTTCACAGCGGGAGATTTACATAAAATATTTAGTATGGGGATTCAAAGATTTACTTCTTATCCTGCCGTAAATGTTGTGGAGTGTAGAAGGAAAATAGCCAAAGCAATAATTGATGCTGGCGAATATATTTTCTTTAAATAATTCGGATTTTTGATTTTGTTTGATAGAAGAGGGTATTTCATGAACCTGAATTAACAGGTTTATGAAATACCCTCTTCACCTTTTTACTCATATCAATACCCATTGAGTTTAAATATTTAAAAGCCTTGAATATCGCCTCACTAAAATCTCTTGGCTCACTATTCGATTTCTATATTCCATCTGCCAACTCTACTTAACTTTTCTTTTATGCTTTTTTAATTTTCCTCAAGCTATAAATATGAACGGTATAAAAA